>JAYULG010000270.1:0-10662 GCA_043763755.1 Akkermansiaceae bacterium
ATAACTTTTTTTGTCGATCTGATATTGGCCGCTCGCCTTAAGTCCATCCACCACAAGCTCGCCAGAAACGGGTACATCACGCTGCCACTTACCTGTTAAATTGACTGCTGTGGCCCGCTTTTCGTCCGTGGGTGCCAAGGTGATCAATGCGTTTGCAGAGCTCGGTAGATTGTCTTCAAATCCTACTTTGAAACTTCCATCAACTGTTGATGGAGGAACTCGGCTCTCACGATTGATCTGAGGAAATCGCTCGCCCATTGCAGCAACTAATTTCGGAAAATCTAAGACTTTAAATTGCCCTTCTGTTTCACCTAACAGAAACACCTGCTTTTCCCGCTCGATGGGCGCTTTTGCGTTGATCAGTATCTCTGTGCCGAGCGCGAGCGCCCTCATCAGGAGCGATCCTTGATCTTTGCCAAGAAAGGCATCCAGACTGAGCTCTGAAGCACTCCAGTCTTGCCAGCGAACATCTTCTAACAAAATTTGCGCACTGCCCGTGGCGGCTGCCGGGTCTGGCAGCAGATCTGCCAGCACCACAGAAAACGAGGTCAACACTGCCGCTGCTGGAATTTCCAGACCTAGGCGTTTCGTGACGGTAGGGATATCAATTGCGCCTTCCCGCAAATCAATTTTAGCCTCAGTAAATCCGGGGTTAGTCGCCACCACTAAGATGGCATCACCGATGTGCAATTCTGTCTCCAGCGAGGCTTGTCCCGAGGGTGGAGTCTGTAGCACGAGATCCCGAATACTGATGCCGGGGAGAGGATCCAGTCGATCCACTGAGAGCGCTTTTTCCTGCCACTTTACCTCCACACTCTGGGCCGGCCATTCTTTATCTGTGGCATCTGTAAGTGCGCCAAGCTCTAGCTTGAACGTCTCACTCGCGGCATCGTGCATCACGCGGCTAGGTGCCAAAGCGATCACACATTTGCCATCCTTGGTTGCGCTAAAACTTATTTGCCGAAGTTCAATCAATACGGGTAATACCCTATTTCGCGCGAGGGCTAAGCTATGGATAAGTGCGTCTAAATCGAATGGTTTTTTCGGCTCATCTGGTTTTTCCAAACCCAGCCGGACATCGGCATGAAGATTATCTATGGTAAGCGAATTAATCTGACCTTTAAGCAGGTGTCCGAGTTGATAATCTAAAGTTACATTACCGATGGTAAGACTTTGAATTTCGGCATTACCAGTGAGTTTCAAGCGCAAAATCGACAGCCCAGAAACGATGTTGCCATCTAACTCAAGCGCTACATCCATGCCGCTTTTGCTAAGATAATGCTTTGCTACCAGCGGCGCCAGCCAGCGTAACCCAGGCCCGCTCAGCCACACAAGCAACGCTCCAAGGATAACTACAAAACCTCCCAGCCAATAGCGTTTCTGTTTCCATTTTGGCAAAGCTCCCCGCGGAATGTTATGTAATTCATGTTGCAAAGTCGCGGACTCTCGCCACGCACTTCCGTGGGGTCAACCTCTAGCTTTTTTATTGTGAGTTCTCACATCAAAGCCCACGCTGCGGGCCAGATGGAACCACTCACTTTTGCACCTCTTTACATGGAACGTGTCTGGGGTGGCCGCACCCTTGAGACTGCTTATAACCGCGAATTGCCCAAGTCCGAAGCGCCCTATGGTGAATCATGGGAGATCGTAGATCGCGAACAGGAACAATCCTTCGTGCAAGCAGGGATTCACGCTGGTAAAAGCATGCACCAGTTATGGATGGATCACCGGGAAGAAGTTTTCGGCCTTGGTTTCCCAGATCACCCAAGATTTCCGCTTCTCATCAAAGTGCTAGATGCTCGCGATGACCTATCCATCCAAGTCCACCCTCCAGCGGGACTTGCCACAACCCTCGGCGGTGAACCGAAAACGGAAATGTGGTATATCGCTGATTGCAATCCCGCGGCAAAACTTTTTGTTGGGCTCAAGCTAGGCACGAGTCGGGCAGATTTCGAAAAGTCCATTGCAGACGGCACCGTGGCCGATCTCGTTCACGCCATCACGCCACAGTGTGGGGAATCTATCTTTATTGCCTCCGGGCGACTGCATGCCATCGGAGCTGGATTTTTGATCCATGAAATTCAGCAGAACTCAGATACCACCTACCGGGTCTTTGATTGGAACCGCCTTGGCCTCGATGGCAAGGCGCGTGAGCTTCACATCGCAGAATCGCTCGCCAGCATCGACTTCCGCGACTTCGCACCTACGATGGACATCCCCTGCCGAAACACGCTCGCCGAGTGCGAATTTTTCAAGACGGACAAGATATCCCTCGAACCGGGGCAGATAATTTCAAATCCGACTAAAGAGCGATTCTCAATCCTTTCGATCATAGAAGGCACTCTCATGTCCGACAACGGCCACCATTTTCACAAAGGCCAATTCATGCTGATTCCACGAAATGGTTCTCCACTCACAGCCACCGAGAATGCGATAGTTCTACAAGTAACTATTCCTGTGTAGTTAGAACTCGAGCACCCACTATTTAGATATCTCAAGGATCATCGCAGAGCACGGAGCGAGGTCAGGTAATGGAATTCCATTTTCTACGAGATCTTTCGTAGCCACGGTCCCTGTCCAATTTGAATTAAGCCGATCTTTGAAAGCGAATGATGAGTTTTGCCAATTCATCAATCTTATTGCAGCCTCTGGAATGATCACTCTCACATCTTCGAGGGTCTTTGTGCCATGGAAGTTTGCGATTACTAGATATGCTTCACCACCACTGGTGTCGTAGCGAAGGAAGGCATAGAGCCAATGCCCGGAAGCAGTTTCTGCTTTGATGCGCCCGTATCCTTCATTCTCCGCATTGGCATGATTGAGACCATAAAACTCGCCCGCAGTAAAAGCAGGTGTCTGGGTGGCGCGGATCAACTTGCCATACCAAGCACGCAGTTCTTTTTGATCAGAGCTTAAGCCAGCACCGTCATATTTCCCGCCATTGACCCATTTTGTGAACTCCGGCATCGCCCAATAATCAAAAATCGTGGTCCTTGCATCGTCTCCGCCGAATCCTTCCTTGCCCGCCGCAGGCTCACCCACTTCTTGGCCATGATGGAGCATCACTGGCCCCCGCCCCATGGAAAAAAGCACCGCGCACACTGGCCTACCGACTTGCATTCCAAGCCCGCCCCACTCTTTGGGACTGGCAAGGCGCACTTCGTCATGATTCTCTCCATAGCGCAAAGACTGATGGAAACGCGGGCCAGTAAAAGTCAGTGGATCGAGGTCGTTCGCCCACTTTCCTGAATCATATAATCCCTCTAACACATCATAGACCGGATCATCATAGACTGCGTCGAATCCAGCCTTGAGCAACTCATCAAGCACGTGACCTTCGGTGAGTTTTGCGGGATCGTTATCATACGCTTCTGCCGCGAAAAAAACATTCTCATTGCGGCTCGTAGCACGTTTCACAGCCCACCGCCAAAATTCCATCGGCACCATGTGGGCCATATCGGCACGGAATCCATCAATCCCCATGCTCTGCCAATACGCAAGAATCTCGTCCATTGTGCGCCACGTTTTGGGCACACGCTCAAGCTGTGCATCCGCTGCTGGAAGTGATGAAGTATCACGCCCTTTTGTGAAATCGTGACCATAGTTTAGCTTCATCGTCTCATACCAGTCATTGATGGAAGGTGCCCAAGTAACTCCATTATTACCCGTGACTTTTCCAATCGTTGCCTCTGGTAAAAAGATACCATTGCAGCCCGCTAAATGAGCAGTGGGTAATTTTAGTGGAGGCCCACCGCCTGGCGACTCTGTAGTGAGATAAAAGAAATGATTGTTACGATCAAAAAACACATCTTGCTTGTCTCCCGCCCCGAAGGACGACTCTGGCTTCACGTCAGAACTATAAGACCGTGCAACATGGTTTGGCACAAAATCTATAATCACCCGTAAGCCATGACGATGGCAGCGGACAACGAGATCTTTAAATTCAGCCAGACGATTACTTGGTATCACCGCATAATCTGGGCTGACATCGAAATAATCTTTGATGGCATAAGGACTACCTGCGATGCCTTTGAGAATGTTAGGATCGTCCGCTGGGCGGCCAGGATAGGCTGTGCCACTCGCTTGCTCATGCACACCCGTGAGCCATACATGCGTCACACCCAATTCCTTGATCGAAGTCAGGGCTGCGTCATTGATATCATTAAATTTTCCGCATCCATTCTCCAGCAGAGTTCCATTCGTCTTCCGCGTTTCATTGCTGTTTCCAAAAGTTCTGACGAGCAATTGATAGATCACAGGACGCGGTTCCGCAGACGCAGGGAGAGAAGCAGTGGCATGCATGCACAAGATGATAATGAATAAGACCGCACGTTTCATGGTAAAAATGACTTATTTTCTGTAAGCTCAAGCGCAGAACGAATGTCAGTGACCACCACTCGCGGTGCGGGTGAGGTCGAGCTTTTCGCTCTGATAGTTCACCCGGCAATTTGCGATGGCAGCCAAGAGTAAGCTGCATCCGCCGATCACAATCGCCATCATAGAATCTCCGCCGAAAAACGCCTTTACCACACCCCCCATTAGCAGCGCGACGAGCACTTGCGGAATGACAACAAAGAAATTAAACACACCCATGTAGAATCCCATCTTGGCAGGAGGCAATGCGCTGGACAGCATTGCGTACGGCATGGACATGATCGAGGCCCAAGCGATCCCCACGCCCACCATCGCTACAAGAAGCAAATTTTGAGTGGCTATCCAGTAGGTAGATATCATCCCTAATGCCCCAATGACAAGACATACAGAGTGTATCGTTTTTGCGGAGATCGACCGGGCAAGCACCAGCAGTACGAACGAAAAAATAAAACATACTAAGCTATAAGTTGCGAAACAGATCCCCGTCCAGGCCCCAGCTTTTTCCATCACGAGTTTCCATGCCGCTTCGTTGTTAGGATCCCCACCGAAGACGTGCCGCGCAGTGGCCGGCGCCCAGTAGATCCAGAGACAAAACAGCCCTGTCCAGGTGAAAAACTGCACCACTGCGAGCTGCTGCATCGTCTTAGGCATGGACCCGAGGCCATGGGCAAGCTCCTTTAAAAATCCAGATAGGCCAGCAGACTCTTTTTTCATCGCCTCAAAAGCAGCCATATCTTCGGGCGGATCTTCAGGAGTTGTGATGATTGTATAGATTACCGCCAGAAACAACGCCGCCGCACCGATGTGAAATGAGATCAACACCGCCGTGGGAATTTTCCCACCTGAGCTAGAGCCAGTTTCCACGCCGAACCAATTCGTCAACATCCAGGGCATCGCGGAGGCCACCACCGCACCGAGACCAATAAATAGACCCTGTACCGAGAAGCCTGTAGGCCGCTGGCTAGGCGGAAGCTTATCTGCTACAAACGCGCGGAATGGCTCCATCGTAATATTGATAGATGCATCCAGTATCCAAAGCAGCCCCACCGCCATCCACAGCGCAGAGGAATGTGGCATCGCCACCAACGCAAAACTTGCCAAAATGGCACCTACTAAAAAGTATGGCCGCCGCCGTCCTAAACTATTCCATGTGCGGTCGCTCATGTAGCCAACAATGGGCTGCACTATTAAACCCGTCAGCGGTGCGGCAATCCATAGTATCGCCAGTTGATCTTCGCGTGCTCCTAGGAACGAATAGATCGACGACATATTTGCCATCTGCAATGCCCAGCCGAATTGGATTCCAAGGAAACCAAAGGACATATTCCAAATTTGCCAAAATGAGAGGTGTGGTTTTTGATTCATATAACTGGGTTTTGCTAAGCCGCACTTTAGACCCTCTTCACCACATTTCTGCAAGCTCAAGAAAGTGATCTGAAACTTTAGATCTCAAACAGTAGATAACTCTAAACCATCCGCATAAACCGACATCTGACCGCAGCACCAGCCATTCAACTCAAAGTTCCAAATTTCTTTAGAAACCTATTGGCTCAAGGAATTCCATATACCAGCGCCAAAGTTTCCATGCTCCAAACATCCACGCCGCAGCACCCATCGCGATGAATGGTCCAAACGGTAGCTGTTTACCAAAGCCGACTCGCCCGATCAAAGCGGCCACAATCGCAAAAATCGATGCTGCAAAAAGCGAGAAAAATGCTCCAGACCAGCCGAAAAAAGCGCCAATCATTCCTAACAGATGCACGTCTCCCATCCCCATTGCCTCACGCGGGATCACCGTGGATGTCGCAGTCCCAGCTAGAGATTTTAAATTCTCTAAATGATGCACAGTTCCATCTGGTAGCTGGATTTCCTTTTCACGGATAATCAGCATACCACTTCCTACACTCACGCCATTCACTAATATATCGGCTGCCTCAACCTTAAGCTGATCCGATTTTCTCGAAAAAATATCCCACCATGGAATTGTCTCTTGATCGATCACAAACAACATCGGATCCTCTTCATTCTCCGGCTCCTTTAGATGCCATGAGACTGGCTTATCAAACTTGAGTGCCTTCCTACCAAAGGCAAGTTTCCCGAGTTCTACTACTAGCCATAATCCGCCAAATCCCACGGCCCAGCCAATGATTCCCTGCTTCACTCCGGACCACCAATTTCCTGCATCTCCCGCGAGCTGCGGCAGTTGTGGCCATGCGGCACACGCACCGAGGCCTATGATAGATCCCGCCCAGGTCAGAGAAATTGGTATAATCAAATGCTCGGCATCGATGAATGTAATCGCAACGAGCAATGCTAAAAGCACCCATAGAAATACCACTACTTCCACCGCTGGCGGCACATATAACCACCATGCCACGGTAAATAATACAGCGGTGAGAAGTTCCACACCGAAGTATCGGAACGCGATCGGAGCTCTACATTCCCGACATTTTCCTCGCAGCCATAGCCAGCTAATCATCGGAAAATTCAGCCACATCGGAATGGGCTTCTTGCATAATGGGCAAAACGAACGCTTTGGATCATTCACAGATAGCCCCAGCGGCACTCGGTAGATCACCACATTGAGAAACGAACCAATGCAGCCGCCGATGAGAAAAGCAGGGATCAACCAGATCCAATGATCGAATGGCGGGTAAAATGGTGGAGTGAACAAGATAGGCAGAGCAAAGCCGTTTCAAACCATCTGCCAAGGAAAATTGACGTGGCTGTGTGGGCTAACATGCAAGGCCGATTTCACCGCTGGACTTGCAAAAATCTCACAGGCTCGGAGAGTCAGCCGTGATCGAAACGCTCCGTACTCACTTTGGTTTCGAGTCATTTCGAGAAGGCCAAGAACCTGTCATCCAAGCGCTGCTCGATGGCCGCTCTGCCTTGGCCGTGTTTCCCACCGGTGGTGGAAAATCGCTTTGCTATCAGATCCCCGCACTCATGCTCGGTGGTCTCACACTTGTGATTTCTCCTCTCATTGCACTCATGAAAGATCAAGTAGATGCCCTCAATGCAAAGGGCATCGCCGCTGCCCGCCTCGATTCCACGCTGGATGCCGGGCAAGTGTGTGAGGTCTATCAGCGCTTGGATGCAGGTGAACTGAGGCTCCTCTACATCGCACCAGAGCGCTTCGCCAATGAGGCATTCCGGCAGAGAATAAAGCGTCTGCCCATCCAGCTCGCCGCCATTGATGAAGCACACTGCATCTCCGAATGGGGCCACAATTTTCGCCCAAATTATCTCAAGCTCGCGAAACTCTGCCGCTCGCTGAAAATCCCGCGTGTCCTTTGCCTCACCGCCACCGCCACCCCTAGAGTAGCCAAGGACATTCGCCGCGCATTTCGCATCGCTGCGGCAGATCACATCCAGCTCAGTTTTCACCGCCCTAATCTTGATCTCCGCGTCACTCCTTGCACCGCCAGCGAGCGGAAGGGGCTTCTGTTAGAAAAGCTACAGGCAAGCACAGCCGCCGCCATCGTCTATGTGACACGGCAAGAGACTGCTGAAGAAGTGGCTACCTTTCTCGCCGCAAATGGCCAATCTGCCCGCGCCTACCATGCCGGCCTCCCCGTGGAATTCCGGATGGCTGCGCAGAGTGCCTTCATGCACGGGGAGACTCGCATCATCGTCGCTACCATCGCCTTTGGCATGGGGATTGATAAATCAGACATCCGCGCCGTCTATCATTATAACCTCCCGAAAAGCCTTGAAAACTATACCCAGGAAATCGGCCGTGCTGGCCGCAATGGGCAGCCTTCCATCTGCGAAATGCTCGCCTGCGGGCATGATCTAACCGTGCTCGAAAACTTTATTTACTCAGACTCTCTCTCTGCCCGTGCACTCACCAATTTGATCGACCGCGTGCTGCGCTTGGGCACCCGCTTTGATGTTTCACACTATGATCTTTCCACCATCGGTGATATACGCCCCAGCATCATCGCTACCGTACTCACTTATCTAGAAATAGATGGCATACTCGAAGCCACTGGCACCCACTACGCCACTTACCGTGCCAAACTTCTACGTCCAACTGAGAAAATTCTTATAGGTCGCTCACCTGTTGAGCGAAGCCTCATTACAAAGTTATTAGAAGCAGGTGAATTGAAACGCTGGTGGTGGTATTTTTACCCCGCCCAGCTTGCTATACAATTCAACACCACGCGTGAAAAGATTGTGATGCTTCTTACCGATCTAGAAGTGGCTGGTGATATTGCACTCACAGTCTCGGGTGTCCGCCACCGCTATCGCATTAAAAAAGACCCTGGGGATTTGAAAATACTCGCCACTGCGCTCATAGAGAAATTCCACCACCGCGAGCAAGCAGACCTTGCCCGACTTGCCAAAGTCCTCGCCATCTCTGCGCAACGTGGGTGCCTCACTGCCTATCTCACAAAACACTTTGGCCAGAAATTGGAACAACCCTGTGGCCACTGTGATCGATGCCGTGGGCTACCCGCCAAAACCATCAAACGCCCGAAATTCCGGCATGCCACTGATGCTGAACTCACCCGCATCAATGCCCTCGTCAGCGAAAAACATGCTGCACTCGCCACTCCACGCCAGCTCGCCCGCTACCTCTGCGGCATGGCCAGCCCAGCTGCCACTCGCGCCCGTCTCACTCGCAAGCCTGAGTTTTCTCTCCTCTCAGACTTACCCTTCGCCACAGTCCTCGTCAGTGCGGAAGCTGCATTCGGAAATAGGATTTAGTAGAATCTTAAAATTTACAAACTCTCACAAAGAGAAAGGCCTAGGGGTGTTCTCTCATCATTGGCAAGCAAGCCGCTCGATACGAAGCACCCAACATACTTTAAATGTAGACCATACTGTCTTATGCTCGTGTGCTCATACTTGATTATAATATCTTGACCACCAACTTGCCCACATTGATGCCTTCAAAAAGGCCGATAAATGCGGGCACCGCTTGATCTAATCCTTCCACAACAGTTTCCAAACTCTTCAATGTTCCTGCTTTGAAATCAATGCCTACTTCCTTTTCAAACTCATTCCGACGATCAAACCAATCGCTTACAATCAAACCCTTCATCGTCAGTCGTTTACTCGTCATGTTAGATAGATTGCAGGGGCCAGGTGTGGGGGTTTCATGGTTGTATCCCGAGATGCCGCCACAGGCGATGATACGGCCATGAATACGCAAGGCTGAGAGCGCGGCCTCCAGTGACTCGCCACCAACGTTATCGAAATACACGTCAATGCCGTCAGGGGCAGCGAGGTTCAGTTGATCCAACACCGGGCCAGACTTATAATTAAATGCTGAATCGAATCCACATTCATCTATCAAACGCTTGACCTTTTCTTCGGAGCCAGCGGAACCGATCACTCGGCATCCACGCAATTTCGCCAATTGGCCAGCCACGTTCCCCACGGCACCAGCAGCGCCGGAAATGTAAATCACATCACCCGCCTTTACCTCGACTAGCGTCAGACCCGCCCACGCAGTCAGACCAGTCATGCCCAGTGCACCAAGATGCATAGAAAGCGGTTGGACGGGGTTTGTGACGAGATAGAGATCTTCTGGTGCTGCGATGAAAACTTCGCGCCAACCTTTCATGGATGTAACGACATCGCCTTTTTTAAACTTACTAGAGCATGACTCGGTCACCTCACCAACCGCGCCGCCTTCAAGTGCTTTTCCTATTTCAAATGGTGCCACGTAGGATTTTTTTTCGGTCATCCGCCCACGCATGTAGGGATCGACAGATATAAAACGATTTTGCACCAGCACCTCTCCGTCTTGCAGCGGTGGCAGCGTGGCTTCACTCATGGTGAAATTTGCGGCACTGGGAATACCTTTGGGCCGCGATACAAGGCGGATTTCGCGGCTGGTTGTGGACGTATTCATAAACCTTCCGCTCATAACATCCCACAAACTCAAATCCTCCAATGGGGTAATACCCGACTCAAACGTATCGCGAAGAGTATGCCCAAAATTTCACTAATGTATGCGGCTCCTCAGGCTAAAACAGCCATCACGGGTGTTGCCCATAAGATTACAACGTTTTTAATACAGATGAGTTGTGAGGTAGAGCACCAATGCATAACTGCTCCGCAAGTTAAATGCACTGCGTAATTATGAACTCCAAAAGCGCCAGAGTGATCCAAAAGCGCACCCGAAACTGCGCATGACCCAAAAAGAGAAGTTATATAAAACAGCCGTCTCATCAAGACTCTGTTCGACCGTTGCTTACAATGTAGATTTACGTATTATGCCAGCTCTCAAGCACGATAAGCTTCATCCATCCCGGCGTCGGCGGGCGGCGA
>JAYULG010000271.1:0-2978 GCA_043763755.1 Akkermansiaceae bacterium
GTGGGTTCGGAGATCACGGAGACCTTGAACTCTGGCGGCTACTTCGCCACCGGGCACACCTACAGCGGCCATCCCGTGGCCTGTGCGGCGGCTTTGGCAAACATCGAGCTGATCGAGAAGGAAAACCTCGTCGCTTACGTGGCCCAGGACATCGGACCATACTTTGAAAATAAATTCCTAGAATTTCAGCATCATCCCGCCGTCGGGGAAGCTCGTTGCTGCAAGATGATGGGCGCGATGGAACTGCTCAACCACGGTGAAAAAGTCACTGACCCAATGATCGGCCTCGGCCCCAAGGCCGCTGCCATTGTCCGCAAGCACGGTGCAATTGTTCGCGGCTTGGCGAACCTCATCGCGATTTCCCCCTGCCTCAATATCACCCATGCAGAGGTGGATGAGCTATTCGCTAGCGTGAAGGCCGGGCTTGATGAATTTGCCACCCTCTAGTCAGAAATGTGACTACAATCAGCGGAGTTCATATAGAAATTAAATTTTCCTAACGCATGTCATCATGGCCGATATTCGTGGATCCGGCAGACCTCGCACCTGGTGAGCTGACTCCTCACAAAAATTTACCAGCAGGCATCGAGCTATGCCGAGTAGAGTCGCCGGATGATCCCTTGTTTGAAGTGGCCTATGATCTCTTCGAAGCAGAGTTTAGCCATGCCAATGAAATTGAAACAAGAGCCACATTGATGGATCGTATGAGCTGGAGGTTGGATCAAGCTGGCCTTGCCATGAGCTACGAATTGCTCGTGCTTAAGGTGGCCGGAAAAATCGCTGCTGTCCGCGATCACAGTGCCATTTTATCCCATGGCCATGTGACCGTGCATCTCTCGCACGTGCTAGTCCTACCAGACTGGCGGCGCATGGGCTTGGCCACCGTGTTGCGCACTCTTCCTGTCAGCTTTGCGCGGCGCATCGCTTCTAAATGCGGTGTGCCGGAAGTTCAGATCACTTTATTTTGTGAGATGGACTTGTCCGATCCATCCTGTGCTGCGAATCAAATACGGCGCATCTCGTATGAAAAGGCAGGCTTCCTCTCCATCCCCACAGGCCATGGTTATTTCCAGCCAGATTTCCGAGCTACCTCGTTGATCCACTCTGATCCTGATGGCGCTAAACCAGTGGAGTTGGATCTCTTATTCCGCCGCATCAGCCGCGAGCATGAGACAGAGATCAATCGAGCGGAGCTAGTGGTGCATATTTCCCACATCTATCAAATGTATAGTCGTAACGTGGCTCCAGAGCACATGGCTGCGGCTCATGCATGGCTCGAAAATTTTCGCATGGTTTCCCAAGATATCTACCCACTGCTTCCACCTACCACGGTATAATGATTCCCGTTTATTATCATCCCGGATATGCCGCGCCCATCGGCGATGATCACCGCATGCCCATCCGTAAATTCGGCCTGGTGGCCGAGATTTTGAAAAGGGATCCCGCGGCAGAATTTCATGTTCCAGAACTGATTTCCCGTGAAGCTCTAGAGCGGGTGCACACTCAGAAATACATTCGCGCCATTGAGACTGGTGAACCGCGGGATCTGGCCGAGGGGCAGAAATTCTCATGGTCTCCACAGCTTTTTCCCGCCGTATGCCTGACAAGTGGCGGACTTCTAGCGGCTGCGAGACACGCTTTGCGCCATGGTGTGGCATGTGCATTGGTCAGCGGATTTCACCATGCTTGTGCTGATCATGGTGAAGGGTTTTGCACGTTCAATGGCTTAGTTATAACTTTAGATGTTTTATATCATGAGGGGCGCATCAGACATGGATTTATACTAGATATGGACTTGCACTATGGAAATGGCACTGCATCGCTTGCTCCAGACCGACCGCATATAACTACCGTCTCGATTTACGGGAACGATTACTGGCAAAACCAAGCTTACAAAGATGTGGAAACCATCCGCCACGCCGATGGGAAAAATCATTTCAGCGCGATTCTTTCCAATGGCACCAATGAATGTGGGATGATGGAGGTTCTTGAAAAAACACTCCCGTTGCTCCTATCACGCGGCAAGCCGGATTTACTCATCTATCAAGCAGGAGCAGATCCATATTGGGAAGATCCTTACTCCCCATTGGCACTGGATCACCCAGCCCTAAAAAACCGTGATCGCCGAGTTTTTCAATTCTGTAAAGACCATTCAATCCCGATTGTCTGGGTGCTAGCAGGCGGCTATACGGAAGATATTTCCAAGGTCGTGAAAGTGCATGTAAACACTTTTGAAGCCTGCAAAGAAGTCTTCGCGCCTATGAACAAAACTTGCCAACTCTCCTCTCCTGGAAATCTCAATCTGAAACTTGAATGCATCGAGCCCACGCCCATTGAGCCAGCCATCGCTGCTGCTACGGCATCCTGGCGCGCTTGGGCAAGATTGAGTTACAAGGAACGCATCACGCACCTTCAAGCTGCCGAGGCAGATCTTCGAGAAATGAGTGAAACACTCGCGATGGGCATCTCTCTTGAAACCGGCAAGCCACTTACCGAAGCACGCGGCGAAATGGCAGCCGTCCTCGGAAAATTTTCACTGACCTTTGAAGATGCCGAGCGCTACCTCAGTGATGAAGCGGTCACATGCGGCCCCCACCCGGCCGAAATCCGCCAGCGCCCACGCGGGCCAGCGGTGGTCATCGGCCCTTTTAATTTCCCCCTGCACTTGGCGAATGGGGCCATCCTGCCCCACCTCGTGGCTGGGAACACCGTGATCTTCAAGCCCTCACCCATCGGCGCAATCGTGGCAAAGTCCTATGCTGAGGTATTCGAAAAATATCTACCAAAAGGTGTCTTCCAACTTGTGCAAGGTGGCGCCGAAGAGGGCCTTGCGCTATGCACCGATGCTCGGGTGCGAGCCATTTGTTTCACCGGCTCTGTGGAAGTAGGGCGCGCCATCGCCATCACCGTGGCCGGAGATTTTTCCAAAAGCCTCGCTCTGGAAATGGGAGGGAAAAACGCCCTCCTTCTTCTCGAAG
>JAYULG010000272.1:0-2978 GCA_043763755.1 Akkermansiaceae bacterium
GGTGCCTGCCTCATAGGCAGCTACCTCATCTGTGCCATCTAGGATTACCTCGCATGAGCCGGCGATGATTTCCATCAGCTCAGGGGCTGCGGTGCCGAAGTGAAATTTGCCAGGGTAAATGAGGCCGAGGGTTTTTCTCGTACCATCTGCGAGGTAGATGGTGTGAGAGACTACGGCCCCATCAAAATAGACGTTGGCTTTCGTATCGACGGTGACGTTGGGAAATGCGGTGGCTGACATGAGGATGTAAAAAAAGATTATTCAACGGGTAGCTCGCCGATTTTCCAAGCTTCCCAGCCACCGGCGAGGATCGCGGAATCGTAACCGAGCTGGGATAACTCGCCAGCGACGGTGCGGGCATCTGGGCATGCAAGATCGGTGCAATAAAGGACGATGGGATGCTTGGCGGTAAGTGCGGCTTGGATGCGAGGAAGCTGTGCGGGCAGTCCTGATTTGAAGGAATTTTTCGGCCAATTGATGGCTCCGGGGATGTGCCCTAGAGAATAGTGAAACGGCGGACGGACATCATAGGTGAGCGCCGCGCCGGATTGTTGGAGCGCGAAATAGGTGCCCAGCGGGATGCGCGAAACGGCCCCCATTTTTGCAGGGGCTGCGGGCTTTGCAGGCGACGGTTTTTTATCGCCTGAGGGGGAAATCTGCGTTACTGGGCGCACGGGCTCCACAGCCGTAGTGGCACATGACGCGATGCCAAGTGCCACTGGGACGATGAGGAGCTGGCCGGGAAGGCGCATTATTTCACGATGTTGAGAAGCTCTACGTCAAAGACGAGCGTGCCAGCAGGTGCGCCGGCTGGCGGGCTTTCTCCGTAAGCAAGTTTTCCAGGGATCCAGAGGCGGCGTTTTTCACCCTCCACCATGAGCTGCACGCCTTCGGTCCAGCCGGGGATGACTTGGTTTAGCGGGAAAACAATCGGTTCGTCACGCTGTACAGAGCTGTCAAAAAGTTTACCATCCGTGGTCCAGCCTGAGTAGTGGACTTTCACTTGGTCTGTAGCCTTGGGGTGGACTGTGCCGGTGCCCTTGGTGAGGACGCGGGAGGCGATGCCTGAGGCAGTTTTTTCCGCAGATTCAGGAGCTGCGGCCACATCTTCTGGGACGGCGGGTGCCATGGGGGCAGCCTTGATTTTGAGAAGCTCTACATCGAAAACAAGCAGCCCGCCGGGACGCCCGCCGCCGGGATTCTCACCATAGGCCAGATCCGCTGGAATCCAGAAGCGGCGTTTTTCGCCTTCCACCATCAGTTGGAGGCCCTCCGTCCAGCCTTTGATGACGCCATTGAGCGGGAAGCTTGTGGGTTGGCCGCGTTGCACGGAGCTATCGAAAAGTTTGCCATCGGTAGTCCAGCCTGAGTAGTGCACGGTCACCGTATCTGCGGCGGCAGGCATCGTTGCGCCAGTGCCGGGGGTGAGGACTTTCGAGGCAAGGCCAGATGCGGTTTTCGTAGCATCGGCAGGCGGGGCTTTTACATCAACAGGTGTTTCGGGCATGGTAGTTTCGGCTTGGGCAGTGATAGAAAGACTTAATGTAAGCCCGGCGACGAGCGGCAAGATTGCACGAAAGGGTTTGGTTAAAAGACGCATGGCGCGTAGGCTCGGCGGATCTACTGCATCTGTCAATCCCGTGAGTAGCCGCTGCGGCGAGTCCTGACCTCGATCGATGTGGACTCATTGCAATATTGGCATGTGAAGTAGCCTTTTGAAATAGTCGAGAGGGCGACCCTCAAATGGTAACTGCCTAGCAGCGGGCGCGCTTTCCGGTTTTTCGAGCAGCCTACACGAGCCAAAACTGGTGTCATGCACAAGGGGCAGCGAGTCCTTCCCGCAAACATCAACTGCAGCAAACAACTGAAAATTGTTACCACTCCAAGGGCAATTCCAAGAATGATCAATTCCCGTTCATCCATGACCAATGCATAGAGGATGGTGCCGATGCAACCCACGATGAGCAAGTATCTAAGACAATAGAGAAAAGCAACCAATCGGAAACGATGGACGGATGAGCTAGTGGGGAGGCGGTGCATTGGCAGCTAACAGAATACGGCCCAAATGTTTTTTGTCACAAACAATCTACGCTCATGCATTTCAAGACTGTGTTGAAATGCATGCTCCATGCCAAATGGTAGGGAAGTCTCCTATGGAAATGGCGAGCGCTTGTTAGAAAAGCGACCCCTGCGCGTGAGCACTGGATAAGCGCGGGCACGGAGTGGAGAGAAGCGCATCGATGCGGGTGAGCAGCTCGAGTGATGGCGCTTCTCCGCCGTCTAACAACTCGCGCAGCCGTGCGCGCCATTTGTCCACTGAGCTACCATTCTCGGATGCTAAAACAACCGCCACCTGTGTCATGCGCCCACTTACTGCGAGTTGTTTACCGGTCCGCCGGAGCCATACCTCGAAATAGCGCTTATCTTTTTTCCTCACTGCCACGGCCAGACATTGTGGCGACCTGTAAAATGCGTCAAGTCGCGCGAAAAGTATCCGTCCGGGAGAACAATGTTTTGCCAAACTTAGAGGAAGCTTCATGCTCCGGGTATGAAGTTGCTAGTCCATCTCACCGGAGCATGTGCAATCGCCGTTTTGCTTACAAATTGCGGTTCCTCGGGGACGGGCGCGCAAGTCCCGGGCACAGGCCCATTTGATAGCCGCGGCAACTATGTGGAAGCGTGGGCAGACAATCCGGCAAAATGGCGGAAACCCGGCGGCTCGACTCCTAGCACATCCGCTTCTGATGCCGTCCCAGAGATTGCGAAAAATGAGCAGCCGCCGATGAACTCTGTCCCGCTGGCCGCCAACACTAGCTCGGCCACTACTTCAAAACCAGTACCCATCATTAAGGTGGACACCCTCACACCCGTGGCAGCCAAGCCTCGCCCGAAGCCCAGTGCATCCTCAGAAGTGGTTAGCAAACCGAAATCAAAACCCAAAGTGGTTTCAAAGCCCAAAGTGAAGCCCAAGCCCGCGC
>JAYULG010000273.1:0-10543 GCA_043763755.1 Akkermansiaceae bacterium
AACTTCATGTGGAAGGAAATGAAAGTGGGAGACCTCGCACTTTTTTATCACTCGAATGCCAAGCCGCACGGTATCACGGGAATCGCCCGCGTCGTCGGATGCCCTTACCCAGATGCCACGCAGTTTGATCCGGAGGGTGAATACTACGATCCCAAATCCACCGCTGAAAATGTGAGGTGGTGGCTCGTTGATTTCGAGTTTGTCGGCAAATTTACCGCAATGCTCAGCCTAGAAGCGATCAAGGCGGATTCTGTGCTTTGTGAAATGGTGGTGTGCCAGCGTGGAAGTCGGCTTTCCATCAATCCCGTGGATCCCCTGCACTTCAAAAGAGTCTGCCAACTTGCACGTTGGAAAAGTTCAAACAAATCTTAAACTCCACACCGCTCCATGGTTGAAGTGATTCCCATGACAGCTCTCACATCGGCCACACAACCTTCTTCGGCTTCCTCCGCTTGGCGCGAGTGGCTCGTCGAAAATGGGCCGAAGTTTCTACTCTTCGCCCGCCAACAAACGCGCTCCCAAGAAGATGCCAAAGATGTTTTTCAGGACGCTTTGGTGAAACTTGTGGAGAAGGTGCGCAGCGGGGAATTCGTGGGCGGCCAAGATGCATGGCAGCCATATATCTATACCTCCATCCGCCGACTTGCGATTGATCTAAGCCGCCGGGAGGACCGCAGAAAACGCCGCGAAGATAACGTCAGTGCGGACGCTGAAACAGATCAATACGAAACATTTCACCCATGGTTCGAGGGAGATGAATCCGACGAGGAAACACGCAGCCAGCTCGAACAACGATTGAAAGAATTGCCCGCAAAATTTTCCGAAGTCATCATCATGAAGGTATGGGGTGAACGCACCTTTGCCGAAGTCGGAGAGGCTCTCGGGATCTCACAAAACACCGCAGCTTCCCGTTATAGATACGGATTGGAAGCACTCAAAAAAAGCCTTAGCACCGCCCGCCGCCGTGGCGATCTCTCGATATAATTATTTTGCATGAAACACGATTCACCATCTCTAGATACCGAGCTTCGCCAGCTTCAATGCTCTGCGCTCGATGATGCGCTGCTAGCACGTCTTGAAGGAGCAACGAATGGCACTTGGACGGAACTCACTCGCGAAGAACTTCAGTTCGAGTCATTCCTGCGCCAAACCAGACCCGCAGCTCTCGGTCATGAATTCCTAGCCCGCCTAGAGGGGATCACTCGCGACACCCATTTCATCATCAACGAAAAAATTGTGCTCTTCCCGAAGGAGGGTCGCAGCAACAGCGCTCGCAAAAATTATTCTACTTGGGCAGCCGCCGCCGCAGTCGCATTGATAGGTGCGGCAAGTGCCCTCATGTTCCCCACGAAAGATTCTGTGAAAGGTATATCTCGGAATCAGACAGGCTCATCCTCCATTGCTATACCTGCCTCGCAAAACTTTGTGCCCGCTGGTTTCAATCGCGGTCTCAGTGAGGTCCATGACGAAGGGATTGTTTGGAAACAAAACAAGCAACCCCAGCGCCTCCTGCGCTTCAATTACATGGAAAAAATGACTTATAAAGATGCAAACGGCCGCTCCATTGAAGTTGAGCAGCCAAAAGCACACTATGTTCTTTTTCCGGAACAGACAGATTAGTAAACAAAATATTCTATCTACTACGCTCATCGTAAGTAAGCTATGAAAAGATATACTTCTCAACTTTTTATCACCGCCTCTCTCACCGCCGCAATGGTCACTCCGGGTTACGCGCTCGAGGCACCTGCAGATGATGTGCCACCACCACCTGCCGTAGGGCAGGCGCTTGCATCCAAGCCACTCAGTTTTGGAAACTCGCCTTTGCAAGAACCGATGACGAAGGAGCGCGAAGTCGCCTTCCTCGGCGTAGTCACTGCAGAGGTGCCTGACATCTTGGCAGAGCATCTAAAGCTGACGGATGGAAAGGGCATCCTTGTGCGTTCGTTGATGCCAGATGGGCCTGCTGCAAAAGCCGGAATTTCCGCTAATGACATCATCCTGAGTCTCGCGGACCAAGCCATCAGCACTCCAGAAAATCTCTCTGATGCAGTGTCTGAGAAAAACCCTAGCGATGTCGTCACGGTGGAGTTGATTCACAAAGGTGATTTTAAGACAATCAGTGTCACCCTGGCAAAACGCCCGGACCACTTTGCGTCTGCACGGTCTCAGGCCCCAAGTAATCTTAATTTAGACCATCTTCCTAAAGAGTTGGCAGACCGCCTGCGGGGGGCACTCGCAGGCGATCCACGGCTAAGTGCGGATCCGGGCGCCATGGGTGATGCTTCTGAATCCATGCAGGACACCATGCAGAATCTTCAGCAACAACTACAAGGACTCATGGGGCAAGCGCCCGGCGCTGGGAAAATTCAAATGCAATCAGACGCTACTTTGCGTTTCAAAGACCAGAACGGCTGCATCGAAATCAAATCAAATGGTGCCACTAAAGACGTAACATTCCACGATTGCGGTGGGAAAATTTTGTGGACCGGACCATGGAACACAGAGCAGGACAAAGCGGCTGCACCAGAGGAGTATCGCAACCGCATCGAAGCACTCAATCTGACAGATGGACCTGATGCAAATGCTGGTTTCCAACTTCAAATTCCACAGGCTTCCGGCCAGTCGTTGGAGAATCCTTAATTAATTTCTTGGGCTAGTTCATGGAGCAGCAATGCCCGTGTTTGTCTTCGGGCGATCACGGGCATTGTTTTACTCCGGAGGTGTTCCGCTCAAAGTAATTCTTGCGGTGGCCAAGGCCCCGCGTGGCCCGCTGATCTCCCCTTCCACTTGAGCGAGTCCGCCCATTCTCCCCTCCACTTTTACCCGTATTTCTAGAACATCACCGGGCACTGCCGCGCCCAATATCTTCGCCGCTCTCACTCCGGTGAGCCTCAGATCGCCCAGTATTGGATGCAATAAATCCGTTTGAACCACCACCCCACCTAACTGCGCGATTGCCTCGATCAGAATCACCCCTGGCATCAGCGGATTTCCCGGAAAATGGCCATCTAGAAATGCCTCATCGCCCCTCACTAAATACGTTCCGCGTGCCTCGATTCCTGGCTCAAGTGAGACCAATTCATCCACAAATCGAAACGCTGGCCCATGTGGAAGAGATGCCAAAGCCGCTGCAAGTTCGCTGTTCATGTAGGCCGTAGCCTCGCACCGACGCCCTAGTATGAGACAAGCGAAATTTGCCGCGCTCTGAAAAATCCAATCGACCCTCGCTGCATCGTTGTTTTACGTTCCGGCGGTGCCTGCCCGATCTCCTAGCGCTCTGTTTGAGAAAACTGCCACTCCAGCGATTTTGCGGAGTTGGCTGAGGGCGCCTTGGGACTACGTGATGATGGCGCTAGGTCTCAGTATCTGGGGAATTTTCGGCCTTTTAATTACGATCATTGGCACCCCGCTGCATCTCATTTTGCCCCGGCACATTGGCATAAAACTCGGACGGAATTTGATCCATCGGCTCTTTGGCATGTTCGTGGTGTATCTCCGGCTTTCGGATCTCGTGAAAGCGGATCTCACCGCCCTTGATGGATTGAAAAATATCAAACATTCGTTCATCGCTGCTCCGAATCACACGTCACTCTGGGATGTTGTCTTTATCATCGCGCGGCTTCCACAAGCCATTTGCATGATGAAACGATCCATCCTCCAAAATCCGATTCTTGGAGTGGCCGCACGATTAGCAGGCTACATCGCGAACGATGGCAATACTCGCAGCTTCCGGCATGCCTCGGCTGCCTTGGCAGATGGTGGCCAGTTGTTGCTTTTTCCTGAAGGAACTCGAACGCACCCTGATGCGCAGTGGACGAATCCTCTCAAAGGCGGGTGCGCACTCATCGCCATTCTCGCCCAAGTGCCCGTTTACCCGATCTTCATACGGAGCGATACCCGTTTTCTCGAAAAAGGCTGGCCGCTTTGGCGCCGTCCGGTATTTCCCATCACCCTCACAATCGAGCTCGGGCCTCCTATTTTGCCTGCGATTGGTGAAACCGCCCACGAGTTCACCCTCCGGCTCAGCCAGATTTACCAGCACGAACTTGCGAGACCTCATCCTCTACGCCGTGAGTGCCGATCTAAAACGGCAGTTTGAAATGACTAGACTTGTTCGCGTGCTGCTCGCCATCTAGACCGTTCCCCCGATGGCTGTCATCCGCCCACTGATCCTCGTTCCTAGTTACAATACCGGACCGATTTTGTTTCAAACGATCATTGATATTCTAATGTTTGAAACACCCGTTTGGGTCGTGATTGATGGCTCAACAGATCAGTCCGAGAAACTCATAGAAACAATTTACCATCATCAGTTAAGAATCATTGTTACGGAAAAAAATGAAGGTAAAGGGGCAGCCATTTTACATGGCTTGCGGCAGGCGGTCGTGGAAGGATTCAGCCATGTGCTAACGATTGATGCGGATGGCCAACATCCTGCGGAGTGCATTCCAAACTTCCTTCGGCTTTCGGCAAGCCATCCGCAGGCAGCCATCTTCGGGCGGCCAATTTTCGATTCCTCCGCTCCGGCGTTGCGGGTAAGAGGACGAAAAATTTCCAACTTCTGGACAAACTTAGAAACGCTCGGCTGGGGAGTGGACGATTCACTTTTTGGAATGCGCGTCTATCCAGCGGATGAACTACTGGCAGTCTTCGAGTCCACCCCGTATGCCCGGCGATTCGACTTTGATACCGAGGTGGCCGTCCGCCTAGCATGGCGGCAGGTGCCCATCATCAATCTTCCCACACCCGTGTGCTACCCCAGCGTGGCTCAAGGCGGAGTATCACAATTCCGCTACGTGAGGGACAATCTGCTGCTCACGGGGATGCATTTCCGGCTGATGTTTGGCTTTTTATTGCGCTTCCCATGGCTGCTATTGCGTGACGGAAATCCGTTAGAATCATCTAATCCGTCCAGCAGGTGAGTGCTAAAAATTCTTATCAAAAGATCGCACAGTTCTACTCGAGCCGCTGGGATCGAGGATACGTGGCGAGCAAACTCCGGACGGACCCTCTGTATTCCGCGCTGGCAGCCGAGCTCACCGGCTCGTCACTTCCCCTGCTTGATCTAGGCTGCGGCTTGGGTTTGCTAGCGTTTTTCCTTCGTGAGCAAGGACTTGAGATTCCGATTTCCGGATTGGATTACGATGAGCGAAAAGTGCATTCGGCCCGCCAGGCGATGGCGGTGGCAATGAGCCGAAACATGAGTTTTTCACACCATGATTTGCGGCAAGGGGTTCCTGAGCATGCGGGAAATGTGAGTATTTTGGACATTCTCCAGTTTTTCACCGCAGAGGCGCAGGCTGAGTTGCTCACGCTCGCCGCCTCGCGTGTGGCACCGGGTGGCAAGTTGATGATTCGTTCTGGCCTGCGCGATTCTTCGTTGCGCTTCAAGGTCACTGTCGCGGGAGACCTTTTGGCCAAAGCAAGCTTCTGGATGAAGGCGGCACCCACTCACTATCCTACCGCGATCGATTTTCAGAATATTCTAAGAGCTCATGGGCAGGTGGAGATCACGCCATTGTGGGGGAAAACTCCTTTCAACAATCACCTGATCGTGCTGCGGAAATCTCAATTTTGAACCTGATTTGCAGACTTTGTGGCGAATTGCTCGTCTCTTAGTTTTCTCAAATACTCGAGGTAGCGTTGCTCGGCGACAAGCTCTGTATTATTGGCTGCAGGCTGGGCTGGAGCAAATTTTTTCCATGGACCGTATGGCACCTGCCCTGCCTCGACGAAGCGCCAGTGGACTTTTTGGCCAGAGCGTAAAGCCAGAAAATCGCGGATTGAGGGTGAGAGGTCGATCCCCGCGGCACCGTTTTCACGATTCTTAGGTGGCTTGGTGCCAAAGACATAATCCCAGTCATCAGTAGTCCAAGGCCCGCAATCTTCCCATTGGGCATAACAACTGCGTCCGCCAAAATAGATTTGGAGCCAGCGGCCTTTGAGCACAGTTTTTCCTGGCTGAGGGCGCATCTTTGAGAACCATGGAATCACTCGAGGAGCCTCGGGTTTGTGGGCGGCCCAGCCTTGAACATCGTTGTAGGGAAGCGCGATGTAGAAAGGATTGAGCTTAGGAACGAAGGCTTTCGGTCGGAATTCGCCCGTGGTGTGATTCGCGATGCGGTTTGCCGGATTTGGATCATCGTAGCCACCGAAATTGAGCGACCAACTTTGGTCCCATGATGATTTGCAATTCGGAGTCGGGTTCCGCTCGGTAGGCTGTTCACCCACCCAGAAAATGGTGCTCGTGACGTAGGTTTTCCAAGGGTAGAGAATCCTCGCTGCCTGCGCAGTGGGTCGTGAAAGGGCGAGCGGTCTGGTGCCCGTTTGGACGACCACTTTAGGAATCGCAGCGGGCTTGGCTGGAGCCTGCGCGGCTACGTTTCCCGCCGCTATGAGAAGAGCGAGAAACATCAAAAATCGACACGGGTTGTGTGGGAAATACGCGGACAACGGGGAAGGCATGCATGAAATCCCGCATTCCGGCAAGGGAAAGCTGAACCATGGGCATTGTCCCGGACCCCGAATTTGTGGGGGAAAAATTTTCTTCAATGATTTTCAGTGCGCGTGTGCGTTTCCTCTACCACTCTTCTCGGTATGGAAATTCACAACCCAGGTGATTACTCGGCGGTAGATGCATTTGCGGTGGCGATGCTTCTGATGATGACGCTGAGCATGGGAGTGATCGCCCTGCTCTTTTATACTATTTTGAGGAATGCGCGGAGGCGGAACAGAGATGTGGAAAATCTTATCGATGAAGTGGCCGAAGATGCAGCCGCAGAACCCGCAGCTAGCCCCGCGAAAGCGACTCTCGAGGCGTGGGAGAAAGAAGCGGATTGGTGGAAGAAATCTGAGTAGCCCACTTTTTTCAAGATCTCAGAAGTCATCCGATTGACATTTTTTTTCGTCGCTCACACCCTCCTGCCGTGCTTGACGAAATTCAAAATTCCCCGCTTGAGAGTGCTCATGTGAGACTTGGCGCAAAGCTCGTTTCGTTCGCCGGATGGAGCATGCCCATTCAATACACTTCCATCATGGATGAGCACACGGCGGTGCGGACGAAATGCGGAATTTTCGATATCTCACACATGGGCCAATTCGTGGTGACAGGCCCAGCGGCTGCGGCATGGCTCGATGGGATGCTGGTGAATAACATTGCTACGCTCGCGATTGGCGATGGCCAATATACATTGATGCTCAACGAAACTGGCGGCGTGATCGACGATCTCATCGCATACCGCGCGGGCGAGCAGGAATTTTTCTTAGTGGTGAATGCCTCCATGATTGACGAAGATTTCCACTGGTTAGAAAACCACCGCGTGGCCGGAGCCGATCTCCGCAATGAGAGTGCCATGTGGGCAGGAATGGCCGTGCAGGGGCCCGATTCGCAAGCGGTTTTTGCGCAAGCATGTCCGGGCCAGATTTTGCCGCCGCGCAATGGGATTGGGCGCTTCGCATCGGGTGAAATCGTCTGTCGCACTGGCTACACCGGCGAGGATGGATTTGAGTTCTTCACCCCAGTGGCAGCAGGAATAGCCGCGTGGGAAAATTTCATGGCGGCGGGAGCAAAACCCTGCGCGCTCGGAGCGCGAGACACGCTGCGCCTGGAGATGTGTTATCCTCTTAATGGCAATGACCTTTCGCCCGAGCGCTCACCCATCGAGGCAGGGCTAGGATTTTTTTGCGATCTGGAGAAGGGCGAATTCATCGGACGGGAGGTGCTCGCCAAACAAAAGCAACACGGCCCTGCGCTCAAGCTGACTGCCATTCAGTATCTCGAAAAAGGACCACCACCGCGGGCGCACTATCCAGTCCTCACGGCGGATGGCGAGGTGATCGGCGAGTTGTCGAGCGGCGTGCTTTCGCCATCGTTGATGATTGGAATCGGCATGGCCTACTTACCGGCAGAGTTCTCAAAAATCGGGACTGTATTACAAATCCAGGTGCGCGAAAACCTATACCCAGCGTATGTGGTGAAGAAGCCATTTTATAAAAAACATAAGTCATAGTTATACTTAAATCATCGTTATCATTCATGAACATTCCAGAAGACCTCCGCTACGCTACCTCACACGAATGGGCACGCCTTGATGGCGACATTGCCACCGTTGGAATCTCAGATCACGCTCAGGAAGAACTGACCGATGTGGTCTTCGTAGAGTTGCCAACAATGGGCCGCACATTCGATGCGGGCGATCCCACCGCAGTGGTGGAATCCGTGAAAGCTGCCAGCGATATCTACGCACCACTTGCTGGTGAGATCGTAGAAGTGAATCCGCAAGTCGAGGCTGATCCTTCTTTGGTCAACACAGACCCATATGGCAAAGGCTGGATTTTTAAGCTGAAAGTCAAAGACGCTGGCCACTTTGGAAAACTTCTCGATGCGGCGGCCTATCGGGCGCACATCAGTTAGACCAATCAGTTTGCCAGCTCGCAGCGTCATCCCTGAGATCTTGGATTCCCTCGCGGGCGATGATCCCGAGGCAGTGCGAAGTCGCAAAGACCTGCGGCGGGTTAATTTCCTGATGGGCAACGAGCGCTGGGTGTGTGGGCAGCTCAGGAAATTCCAACCGACGGTGGCATCTGGGATTGTAGAAATCGGTGCTGGCGATGGGGCATTGTGTCGCAAGATGGCACGCATGTTTCCGGGTGCTCCCATCGCTGGCTATGATCTGGCGATGCGGCCAGCCGACTTAGTGCCGCAAGTCGCTTGGCATGTGGGTGATATTTTCACCAAACCCTCACCGACAAGCAGCGGCATCTTGGTGGCGAATCTGTTTCTCCATCACTTTGAAAAAGCAGCGTTGGCAGGCATCGGACGGTGGATTGAGGGATTTGATGTACTGATTTTCAACGAGCCGGATCGTAGCAGCTTACCGCATTTTTTAGGAAAATTGCTGCACCCATTCATCAATCGCGTGACGCGCCATGACATGCACGTGAGCATTGATGCCGGCTTCGTGAGCGGCGAGATGGAAGCGCTTTTAAACCTATCTCGCGGGCATTGGCGGATTCATGAAACTTCCACATGGCGCGGGGCACGGCGCGTGGTAGCCTCACACACTTGAAAAATGAAATCACGATCGCCGGTGGTGGCTTGGCCGGACTTTCGCTCGCGGCGGGCTTACGTCTGGAAGGCGTTCCGATTACGGTGATCGAGGCAGGGCACTACCCTCGCCATCGGGTATGTGGTGAGTTTATTTCTGGAGTCAGCGCCCAGACTCTCGGCGCGCTTGGGATCTTGGATCTTTTTGATGATGCACGGCTTCATCGGACCATGGAGTGGTATGATGCGGGAAAATTAATCCACCGCGATGCACTCGGCCAGCCCGCCTATGGGATCTCGCGGCATCGCCTTGATGAACGGCTCCGCCAACGGGTGACGGAACTCGGAGGAGTGGTGAAAATCAGAACTCGCGCACTGCCTACCGCTAAGCCCGGCCATGTGTGGGCGGCGGGAAGAAGGCCGCAGAACGGATCATGGATCGGGCTGAAGGCGCACGTCAAATACCCCTCGCGAGATGCGGATTTAGAAATGCATGGCGGCTCCAATGGCTACGCAGGCCTTGCTGGAGTGGAGGATGGGTGGACGAATGTTTGCGGGCTTTTTAAGTTGGACCGCACGCTCAAGGCTGAGGGTAAAGATTTGCTTTCAGCCTATCTGGCGGCAGGAGGAAATGGCGAGCTGGCATCCAAGTTACAGTCCTGCGAGTGGCGGGATGCATCGTTTTCTGCGGTTGCAGGATTCGAGCTAGGGCGGCAGGCAGCCATTCCGGGTGTGCTTTCGGTGGGCGATGCAGAGAGCATGATCCCGCCATTCACGGGCAATGGAATGTCGATGGCTTTTCAAGCAGCCGAATGCGCACTTGTTCCGCTGGCCGCATGGTCAGCAGGCGAGATGTCTTGGCAAGCGGCGGTAAACGGCATCAAGAAAGCGCTGAGGCGGCAGTTCAGACGGCGGCTCGCAGTATCCGGGGTGGTGCACCATTTCATGTTAGAGCCTAGTGGCCGTGCCTTGGTGCAATCGCTGGCGGCCACTCGTTTGCTGCCATTTCAATCCATGCTCGCGCTGACTCGTTAGATTTTCTCCATACCGATGTATCTCAAATCAATCGCCACCGCCGTCCCACCCAATTCATTTACCCAAGAAGAATGCTGGCAGGCGATGGGCAAGGGCACGTTGTTAGAATCGCTGAAACCGCGCTCGGCATCGCTGTTAGAAAAAATTCTCACTCAGGGAAATTCGGGGATTAAGCGGAGAAATCTCGCTCTTCCTGCGATTGAGACGGCCTTCACGCACGGCGCGGAGCAGCTCAACCGCACATTTGAAAAGGAGGCACCCGCCCTCGCGAGCCAGGCTGTGAAGGAGGCTTTGGAGAAATCCGGCTATCTTGCAGATGAAGTAGATGCACTATTTCTCTGCACTTGCACGGGCTATCTCTGCCCGGGTGTGACTAGCCATGTGGCGGAAATTCTAGGCATGAGGGACGATGTCTTTCTGCTCGATCTCGTAGGCCTCGGCTGCGGTGCGGCCATTCCCTTG
>JAYULG010000274.1:0-2960 GCA_043763755.1 Akkermansiaceae bacterium
GGGCACAATCGCTGGAAGAATCAAGCCACTGGGGTAGAAATTGCAAATGCCCACGTTGGGAATCTAATCAAAACTGCAGACGGCGAGCTTGTCCCCATCGATCTTCAAGTGCTCTCAATGGGCAGCATCCCTTCTTCATCATTCACTCCGCTTACCACACCTACCATCCCCGCCTTGCTCGAGGTCCGGGGGGAAATTTTCATGCCCAATGAAGCATTCGCCACCATGAATGCAGAGCGTGATGAGGCAGGTCTTCCCACCTTCGCGAATCCACGGAACTCCGCCGCCGGAACCCTCAAGCAGCTCGATCCCAAAGTCGTCGCAATACGTCCACTCGCATTTCTTGCCCACGGTCTTGGAGCTTACGAGGGGCCTCCATTAGAAAATGAATTTGATTTTCACAACCTCCTCGATTGCCTCGGAATCCCGCGCAACCAACCAATTCTAACTGCTACGAATCTCAATGAACTATTAGATGGCATCGTAGAAATCGACTCCGCCCGTCACGCGCTCGGCTACGGCACCGATGGGGCGGTGATAAAAGTGTTAGATCGCAATGAGCGCAATGCCTTGGGCTCTACATCTCGCGCCCCGCGCTGGGCTGCTGCTTACAAATTCCTGCCTGAACAGAAGGAGACTACGCTCAACAACATCATCATCCAAGTCGGGCGCACCGGCGTTCTCACCCCCGTCGCCGAGCTCACTCCCGTTCTTATTTCCGGCTCCACGGTTTCCCGCGCCACGCTCCACAATCAAGATGAGATCAACCGCAAAAAAATTCAGATTGGCGCAAGAGTGCTCATTGAGAAAGCCGGTGAAATCATCCCGGCAGTCGTAAAAGTTACCCAAGCTGTTTCCGGTGCGCCTGTATTCTCGATCTACGATTCCGCGAATGGTAAGTGTCCATCCTGCGCGGGTCCGATTTCTCAGGAAGAAGGTTTCGTCGCTTGGCGCTGCACGAATTTTGCCTGTCCTGCGCAGGCCGTTTCCGGCATCAAGCACTTCGCCGCGCGGAAGGCTCTCGATCTGGATGGCCTTGGAGAAATCGTCGCCGAGGCCCTCGTCCGCCATGGCCACTGCACCACCGCGCTGGACCTTTTCAATCTCAACGAAGAAACCCTCGCCAATCTCAATCTCGGCACAGATGAGGCAGCCCGTCGCTTCGGCGAGAAGAATGCTGCCAAAGTCATATCTGCACTCGAAGCCGCTAAAACTAAGCCCCTCCACCGTTGGCTTTTCGCCATGGGCATCCGGCAGTTAGGCGAATCCGCCGCCAAAGAACTCTCAAGGCTGCATCACAAACTATCGGAAATTTCCAACTCAGAAATCCTCAGGGAAATTCTCACAGACACCCGCACCACCGCAAAAAAGACCAACTCGCTCCTCGCAAAATTCAACATCACTGGCGATGTAGGCCCCGCAGTTGCAGAGACCGTCCTGACGTTTTTCAACTCAGAAGCTGGCCAAAATGTGCTCGCCCGCCTGCTTAATCTCGGCATTGATCCTGTCTCAGAAAACTACCTTCCCATCGCCGCCGCTGCTGACCTATCCAAACAGCCCCTCGCCGGGAAAACCTTCGTCATCACCGGCACCCTCAGCATGGATCGCGATGCCATGAAGGAGCTCATCGAGTCCAAAGGCGGCAAAGTAAGTGGCTCGGTCTCCGCGAAAACCCATTATGTGCTCGCTGGTGAAGGCGGCGGCTCCAAGCGAGATAAGGCAGAAAAGCTCGGCATCACCATCCTAGACGAGCAAGCACTGAGCTTGCTGATCTCGTGAATTTCAAGCCACCGTTTCAGCCTCTGCCCTCCAAATCACAGGCTGCCTACATCGCCACCGCGTTCCTCGTTAGCACGATTCTCACTGCGTTATTCATCCATGCTTACGATGGCTATGTATCACAAAAAACCATGCTTTTCTCAGGCTCCATAGCCAGCGGAAAATGGGCGCTTCAGATCATCGTCGGCTATGCGCTCCTCAAAAACAGGCGCTGGGAGTATATCACGATACTCGCCACCACTTGCATGCTCGGTAGCTACACGTTGCTTCCTTACGCCATTCTGTCTGGCGGTAAGAATTTCTTCTTTGCCAGTCTCCTTGCCTCCATTCTCATGATGGCCGCGTATCTCGTCATCAGCCTCCGGGCAGGAGGATTTTCATGGCGGTGGCAAGCGTCTTGGTTCGCGCTTCTCGCCACCGCCGTCACTTTGCAACTGACAGTGATTTTTAAAATTTTTTGATCATTCCCAGATTCGGACTTGCGAACGAAGCGGATAAAGCGCGCATACCCGTAAAAGAGTTCTTGGCAACGTGACTCATTGAACTACGGTTTCGCACGTTCATCAGCAGCATATTTCTTTGTAAATCCAAAGGTTCGCACCCACAGAGCTTGTATCCATCACGGCACCGATCTTAAAAACCGCTTTTCGCACTCGCCCATAAATTTATGTTTCGCATCGCCCACCTCGCCTCCGCATTTTTGCTCACATCCTCCGCCGTTGTTCACGCCCAGCCCCCCTCTGCCGCCTCCCCAGATTGGTTCCCCTTCACCATCTCCGCCCTAGACGATTTGCCCGCCGCGCTAGATCTTTCCTCTCTCAATGAAAAACCTGCTGGGCGCAATGGCTTCATCCGCCCCCAAGGCGAAAATCTAACTGACGACCGCGGGCAACCTTGGCGCTACTTCGGCACAAACCTCACAGCCAGCGCCTGCTTTCCCAGCGCTGAGCAAGCGCCCAAAATCGCCGCCCACTTTGCTAAAACAGGCATCAACCTCATCCGCTTCCATTTCCTAGATCAAAACTGGACCGGCATTCAGCTCGCCCGCACCGATGGCCAACCCGGACTCAATCCAGAGGCTCTAGCTCGCCTCGACTTCTTCTTTGCCGAACTCAAGAAAAACGGAATCTTTGCTAACTTCAATCTCCACGTCGGGCGGGTTTACGCAGGCACACCGCAAG
>JAYULG010000275.1:0-10522 GCA_043763755.1 Akkermansiaceae bacterium
GCTGCCATCACTCTTCAATGCTAGGTTATGAAAACCACCCGCCGAAATAGAAATTACATTATTCAATCCTATTGGCACCTGAGTTTGACCGTAGTCATCGGCACCCCACGCTACCACAGTCCCATTTTGCCTGAGGGCTAGGCTATGATTGCGCCCAGCAGATATATCGATTACTCCTATTAGATCAATCGGTGGGCTGGCTTGTTGGGATAAATTACATCCCCATGCGATGACGGTTCCATCTCGCCTGAGCGCGAGGCTATGGGCTGCATCTTCGAACCACGCATTGCCGCCTGCAGATACACTTACTATATCTCCAAGATTTGCTGGAAAACTCCGCTGACTATAAGAATTCCGCCCTCCCCACGCCATAATTTCGCCACGATCGCGCAGTGCTACTCCTAGATCTTGGCCACTTGCAAGCACGGCGATGCCATTGATGAATGGCGGCTGGAGCGCACCATTTAGGTTCAAGCCCCACGCCACAAGCGCCGCATTTGGCCAAGCCGCCGGATTGGCAGGACTGGTGCCAGCTTGGATTTCAATCGCATCTCCTACCCCGTCACCATCGCTATCGAAATTCTTGTCACTCGTCTGATAACTATCCTCTTCTACAGCCTCAGAAAGACCATCACTATCTTCATCTTCTTCGCGATCATCCATCAGCTCAAGAGCGAGTGCTATGTCAACAAAGCCACCCGCAGTGTCAGTGGCTCGCAGCCGGATGCTAAATGGAATGTAAGGTAGTTCGAAATCTACATCGATCCCATAGCGGACCTGCAACTGATCACCCACAATCAAAAACCGATAATTATCTATATCTCCGATTCCTTCAATTAATTGAAAAGAATGGGTGCTTCCGATGTCTGGATCAATTCCCTTTACAATCGAGACCAACCTGCCTGCGGGAGCATTTTCTATAACTCTCGGCGGGGTGAGCGAAATGCCAGTAGGTGGTGTTTCATCACCAAAGCTCATAAGAATCAATTGGCTCAGCCGCCCTCGGGGAGTATTCGCAAAAACCTGGAACGCACGCTTTGATTCATTGAGTGGAGTCCCTGATATCACACCCGTTTGCGGGTTCAGCGAGATCCCATCAGGCAGCACCATCGCGGAAAATGATGTTACATTTACATTCACAATGTTAAGCGAATGAGTAATTGGCACTCCCACTCGCGCCGAAATCATAGAAGAACTAGAAAACTCAGGAAAACCCACATTCCGCCGCAATATTAAGCTATGGTTCGCACCCGCTGCGATGGCTTTTGCGCGGCGAGCTTCAAATGGCACCGTCGCTTGACCAAACGCATTGGCCCCCCATGCCACCACAGTGCGGTCCGCACGGATCGCCAAATTGTGGAGGCCTCGAGAACAAACGGATACTGCGTCTCGTAAATCATTAGGTGCATTAAGCTGTCCTTCTGTATTGGCGCCCCAACTTATTACATCGCCAGCACGCCGGAGTAGTAAACTATGCTTTTCTCCACTTGCACCTGCGATGGCTAGGCTGAGTCCTTCCGGCTGGAGCGACTGAGAGAAATCATTTCTCCCCCATGTGCGCACACGGCCATTGCTGAAAACAACCATGCATTGATCCTGTGTGGCAGATAAAGAAATCACATCTGTTAGATTCAACGGTTGAGTGGATTGTAAAAAATCATCAGCTCCCCAGACTACCACTTGGCCGTCGCTTTTGAGCGCGAGGCTATGACGGCCACCTGCGGCGATTGCGACTACGTTTGTAAGGGTGGGCGGTGCAGTCGCTTGGCCGAAATTATTCAATCCCCACCCTATCACTTGGCCATTTGCCATCACCGCGAGGTTATGATGATCGCCAGCGCCGATGGCGACCACGCCGCTGAGGCCAGCCGGGACATTGCATTGCCCCTCCACATTACGCCCCCATGCGACGACGGTGCCATTTTCCCGCAGCGCAAGTGAATGAGCGGCCCCTGCTGCAATGTCTAACACGTCATTGAGTCCGGCTGGGATGGTAACTTGGCCGGATGCATTGTCACCCCAGCCTACTACGAGCGCGCCCTGCGGAAAACTGCTGCTACTGGTAGCTACAAAACCCCGCGCAATTTCATAGGGGTCCCCAAATCCATCGCCATCTGAATCATAAGCCACATCGCTGGTGCCAAAGGTATCCTCTTCAGATGCCTCAGACATTCCATCACCATCGGCATCCTCGGTGCGGACATCGACGAGAGATATGGTAAAAGATTTTTCTAACACATCAAAATTCGAATCGGTGACCCGCACCCGAATCGAAAGCTGTGGGCCTAAAAGTTCAAAATCCGGTGAGCTTGTGAGCGTGAGAACTGCACCACGAATTTCAAACCACGAGTGATGGTTGGCACCTGCTCCGGCTACTAAGGTATAGCTGAATGTATCATTCGCATCAGGATCTGTAGTTCTGAAACTTCCTACCACTGCTCCTAAGGCCGAATTCTCAGGGATGCTGGCCGAGTTTAGTTCTAATGCAATGGGCGCAGTGGCATGCGAGATTTGACTAGTGCAAAGCCACCCCACCGCCACCCCTAACAAGGTGGCGAATGCTTTGAGCCGGGGGGCTATATTGCAAAACAGCATAAATGCAGATTATTGGCCGTGAGCACTTCTGCCACGACTCGACTCGGGGGGGGCTACGATTCGGCAAGTATCAGCGATGCAAAATCAAGCGGTGGTCCGCCTTCAGTTGATGGCTGTGCGCAAAGATGTAAAGAATTTTTAAGTGACTCTTTATGACACAAGCTAATAGAACGCGAGTATCGAACTAACTCCACTTGATATCTATACAATCTTGATTAGATAGATGTATAATCCATCAAGCATGATACTCCTGAATGCTCTTCACGGTGAACTTGGTGTTTTTCAATGAGCGGATGCCTTTTACAGAGGCTTCTGCGGCAGAGAGATTCGTGGCGTGAGAGATCTTCTGGGCGATGGCGGTGGAGCGAATCAGGATCTCATCTGCGCGAGATTCGTGAGTGGATGGGGTGTTGATAATGAAATGGATTTCGCCGTTTTTCATCATATCGATCACATTCGGGCGGGCGTGCTCAAGGACTTTGTAAACGCGGCTGCTGGGTATCCCTTCCTCGGTGAGGCGCTGGTGAGTGCCACCTGTGGAGAAAATTTTAAACCCAAGGTTCGCGAGATCTTGGGCCACGGCTACGGCGCGATCCTTGTCCCGATCTGAAACTGATAGAAACACACTGCCTTCGCTGGGGAGTGGATTGAATGCACTCATCTGGGCCTTTGCATAAGCCATGCCCCAATCTGCATCGATGCCCATGACCTCGCCGGTGGACTTCATTTCCGGGCCGAGCACGATATCGATGCCCGGGAAACGATTCCACGGGAAGACGGCTTCTTTTACCGAAAAATGTTTAGGAATGACCGTCTCCGTGAAGCCGAGATCTTTGAGTTTTTCACCCACCATGACCTTGGCTGCAAGCTTTGCGAGGGAAATTCCAGTGGCCTTACTCACGAATGGCACCGTGCGTGAGGCACGCGGATTGACCTCAATGACGTAAAGTTGCTCATCCTTCACCGCGAACTGGATGTTCATCAGGCCGATGACCTTGAGCTCACGGGCGAGATCGATGGCGGCGCGAGTGATTTCCGCTTTGATAGAATCTGATAGCGAGAACGCTGGGATGACGCATGCCGAGTCTCCCGAATGGATGCCTGCCTGCTCGATGTGCTGCATGATGGCACCGACTACGGATGTATCACCGTCCGAGATACAATCGACATCGACTTCGATGGCATTGTTTAAAAAGCGATCTACTAAAACGGGCCGTTCTGGTGAGGCGATGACGGCCTCGCGCATATAGCGGGACAGCTCCGTATCATTATAAACAATCATCATGCCGCGGCCACCGAGGACGAAGGACGGGCGAACGAGAACGGGGTAGGCAATGCGGTTAGCGATGACGATGGCTTCGGCCTCATCAGTGGCAGTGCCCGCCTCGGCTTGCTTCAAGTGCAGCCGATCCAACAATGCGGAAAAAAATTTACGGTCCTCTGCTTGTTCGATGGATTTAGGCGAAGTGCCTATGATCGGCACTCCGTGGCGCTCGAGATCAGCGGCGAGATTGAGCGGAGTTTGCCCGCCGAACTGGACGATCACGCCATGAGGATTTTCCTGATCGCAAATGTTTAACACATCTTCGAGTGTGAGTGGCTCGAAGAAAAGTTTATCTGAGGTATCATAATCGGTAGATACAGTCTCAGGGTTTGAATTGACCATGATGGTCTCGTAGCCGAGCTCTTTGAGGGCAAAGGCGGCGTGGACGCAGCAGTAGTCGAACTCGATGCCTTGGCCGATTCTGTTAGGGCCGCCACCGAGGATGATGATCTTTTTTTTATCGGATGGGCGGGCTTCATTTTCATCGCCGTAGGTGGAGTAAAAATACGGGGTGTAAGCTTCAAATTCAGCCGCGCAAGTATCGACAAGGCGGTAGGTGGGGATGATGCCGAGAGACTTTCTCTTGGCACGGACTTCGTCTTCGCTGTTGCCTTGGGCGAGGGCGATCTGGCGGTCTGAAAAGCCGAGTTTTTTCAAGCGGCGGAGATCAGCCGTCTCGGCTGAGAGGGAGAGCGGGCTTTTAACCTGCTGAGATTCATGGCAGCCTTCCGAGACGGGCGGGACGCCCATCCTCCGCAAAGATTTGGCCAAGCCGAGAGTGAAGCTACCCTCCGCAAGTCCAGCGGGATTCCGTTCGATATACTCTCTGGCATGACTAAGGTTTTCCCAATCCCGTATGATGCGGTCATGGCTTTCCTCTTGCCAAAGAGTGCCAGTGCGATTGGCAAGCTTGTTGATTTCTTTAGCGGTGAATGACTTCCACGAGTGGAGGATTTCGCTCACTTGGTGACTTGCTAGGGGCTTGAAAATGACGTGGACGTGGTTGGGCATGGCCACGAAGGCATCAAGCACGTAGCGGTCTCCATCAAAGTAACTAAGCGCATTTACGACGATGTTCCGTAATTCTGGATGGGCAAGGAGACATGCGCCATGGCCTTGGTCCATCCATTTTTCTGGTCCATCGCGGAACTCGAGTTCGAATGCTTGGAACGTTTGGTAGTCCGATGGTTTTGGGTGGAGCTGGTGCCAAACTTGGAGTGCCTCCTGCATTCTTGTGAGCTCGCTGGCGGGAATGGAGTCGGCGAGGCGGAACGTGACGAAGTAAGTTGAATTCTTTTTCTCCCAGTGTGGGAGCTTGCGACGGGATTTTTCGGTTTCTGGGCTATCTAAGATGAAGGGGTGGAAGTTGGTGTTTTCAGAGCAGCCAAGATGGCCGCCTTCCAAGACGGGCGGGACGCCCATCTTACGGCCCTCTTCGGCAATTTGCTGGAGGTGGCCGAGGAACCATGGATCGATGGCAGTGGCATCCGAGATTTCCTCTAGGGTCCAGCCATTCACGAAGGCGGTCTGCAGCCAGAAAATCCGCTCCGCATTGGGGATTTGCAACTTGCGGGTGATTTCATCGCGGGTGGGATTTTGCGGTTCCTTGGGATCGAAGCCGAAACCCCAGCGGCCTGTTTCCAAGGAGCGCAGACACTTTTGCATGCTTTCTTTAAAGGTGCGGCCGATGGACATGGCTTCACCCACAGATTTCATGGATGTCGTCAGTACTGGATTTGCCGTAGGAAATTTCTCGAAGGTGAAGCGCGGAATCTTGGTGACCACATAGTCGATGGTCGGCTCGAAGGATGCCGGGGTGACGCGAGTGATATCGTTGGGCAGCTCATCAAGCGTGTAGCCTACGGCGAGCTTGGCGGCGATCTTTGCAATCGGAAAACCCGTGGCCTTGGAAGCAAGCGCAGAGCTGCGCGAGACGCGTGGATTCATCTCGATGACGATCATGCGGCCCGTCTTGGGATCCGTGGCGAACTGAATATTCGAGCCGCCCGTTTCAACGCCTATCTCGCGGATGACGGCGAAGGACGCATCCCGCATTATTTGATATTCGCGGTCTGTGAGAGTCTGGATCGGCGCGACGGTGATCGAGTCTCCTGTGTGCACGCCCATGGGATCGAGGTTTTCGATCGAGCAAATAACCACGCAATTATCAGCGCAATCTCGCATCACTTCCATTTCAAATTCTTTCCAACCAAGTAGTGATTCATCAATGAGCACTTCGGAAACTGGTGATAGATCGAGGCCGCGGGTGATGATTTCCTCAAACTCCTCTCGATTGTAGGCGATGCCGCCGCCTTGGCCGCCAAGGGTAAAAGCGGGACGTATGATCAGCGGAAAAGTGCCAATTTCTTCGGCTACTTTCTTCGCCTCTTCCATGGTGTGGGCGATGCCTGAGCGCGGCATATCGAGGCCAATGCGGATCATCGCCTCTTTAAATAGCTGCCGATCCTCGCCCATGTCGATGGCTGCGGCCTTAGCACCGATCATCTTCACACCGTGCTTATCGAGCGTGCCGGATTTAAAAAGCGCCATGGAAGTATTGAGCGCTGTCTGGCCACCGAGCGTAGGGAGCAGGGCATCTGGCTTTTCACGGATGATGATTTTTTCCACCACCTCCGGGGTGATCGGCTCGATGTAGGTGCGGTGCGCGAATTCGGGATCGGTCATGATGGTGGCCGGGTTCGAATTCACGAGGATGACCTCGTAGCCTTCCTCTTTGAGCGCCTTGCACGCTTGGACGCCCGAGTAGTCAAACTCGCAGCCTTGGCCAATGACGATGGGGCCGGAGCCGATGACGAGAATTTTGCGGATCGAGGTGTCTTTGGGCATTGGTGTAGGAAGTAGGGAAAATGTGTGGCCGAGCGACTAAATTTCGAGGTGTGTGGCAGGGTTCTCCGGGCTTGTAAAGCGGCATGCTAGGGAAACTCGCTCGGTGCCAGAAATGCATTGATGCGTCATAACTCGCAGCCCATTCACTCAGCGGGTGCATGGACGAGAAACTCTTCAAAAACTGAGGGCAATGGCGCATTTCCACCGAGTGATGTGAGAAAAAGTTTCGCCAAAGCACCGGCCTCCCGGAGATCTCGCGTGCCCTGCGAGGACTCATTTTGAAAAGGTGTGCCATAGTTTTTCAAGGCCGCTTGAACTTCCGGATCTGCCTGATAGATCGTGAGCAAGCGAAGACTTGCAAGGCGCGTGATATCATCAGATGCCGCAGCGTCCGCCGTCAGAGCTGTCTGGTAGGCCATAATAGCTTCTGGGATGCGGGCTAGGCCTTCATGCGCTAAGCCGTGGAAATAGGCGATTTGTGCACGTAAGAATGGTGCGGATTTGTTTTCAGAAAGGGATGAAGCTTTGGCATCGAGTGCGGTCCAATCTGCCAGCCGCGCCAATTCACACAATTGATAGATTTCAAGTTGCTGGAGTTGAGATTTCCGGGTGAGAGAGCTTTTGTCAAACTGACTGAATGCGGCTGCCAGACTCACAAAATCGCCCAACTTACGCAGGCATTCCATCTCGTAGAATGCGCAGAGTGCTGCCAGACTGTCAGGCGCGACTTGTGGGGAATTGAGTTTTTGTTTCAATGCTTCAAAGCTCGCCTTGGCCTCCTGATAGCTACGTGCTTCAAACAAATCTAGAGCCGATTGAAAATCGATCTGTGGGCTGTCTGCCTCTCGTGCAAAACTAGTTTGATGCACTGTGAAAAACAGGGAAACAAAGACAGCCATTGTATATCTAAGCATGCAGTTCATCGGGCTATTTCTCGATGGCTTGTTGTAAGTCTTGAACATGGGTTGATTGAGGGAAATCTTTGATGAATCTTTCCTTGAGAGAGAGGATTTCTCCAGATTCTGCGACGAGTGATAGAGTGCGGATTAAGTTATATAAATTGGTCTCACGGCCACTGGCATACGGATAGTATTTTTCTAGTTGTTGATAGGCTGCGATGGCCCCGCGAAGGTTGCCTAATTTTTCGTGGAGAAATGCAGTGGCAGTCAGCTTGATAATTTCCACAGAATCTGGGCTGGTGAGTTCATTCTTTAGATCAAGCAATTCCTGTGCGCTGAGTGTGCCCGGGCGGGCGATGGCATCCTCCAGCGCGATGGAACTATCTGGCACAAACGTATAAATCGCTAACGCAGCGCGAATCATTCCTGCCGAGATAGCTTCGCCAGCTAGCTTGAGAAACACTTTTGAATAACGATGCATGAGTGCAGGGGCCACTGTCAATTCTCCGCGATTTTTCTGAATACAATCTAACAACGCTTGTTCATTCTTCGCACCGATTGAAGCACTTGCGAGTGCTTCAAAGGCAGCGATAATTCCTTCATCCGGTGTGCCAAACGTCGCTCGATTCCTCATCGCGATCTCGAGGTTTTCAATCGCCATCGGAATCTGGCCAAGTTTAGCGTGGCAGACTGCGCGGTGAATATAGTATAATCCCTGATCAAATGTATCCCGCTCTCGATCACGTTCTAAGTTAAACTTTTCAAATTGCCGCAGTGCGACTTCCCATTTTTGATTTCCCATGGCCGCTTCTCCCCATCTGAGGAGGGCGAGTTTTTGGAAGTTATTAGAACCAGTAATTTTTTTGGTGCGATTTGGAAAATCCCGGTAGCAGATTTCAAATGAAACCATCGCTTCGTCCCATCGCTTAAGCTTCATTTCTGCAAGGCCTTTGCGATAGTAGATCACACCGAATTGAGCGCCAAATTTCTCTAACGGTTGATCCTTACCATAGCGTTCGATTGCCTGCTGGCTCAGAGCGAGGGATTGTGGCCAGTCCCCAGCGTTCGATGCAGCATGCGCTTGATCCACTAAGTGCTTGAGAGACTCTTGCTGCGCGGAGGCGGGGAGCACCGTGCTGAGAACTAGCAGGAAGATAAATTCGCGGAAAAGTCTGAGTTTCATAACTGCATGGATTGCGCAGAGATAGTCTCGTTTTTTAGCATCTAGCGAGCTGAAAATTCATCCTTGACGTGTTCATCTGATTAGTTTTTACGTCGTGCATGATGGATGTAGGACGGCTCCCCCAACGTTTGAAGCAAGTTTTCGGCTACGATGAATTCCGCCCCTTGCAGCGCGAGATCATGGAGAAATCGCTGGCGGGGCAGGATGTGATGGCGATTTTACCGACGGGTGCGGGGAAAAGTTTGTGTTACCAGCTTCCAGCCTTGGTGCGTGATGGGCTTACTTTGGTGGTCTCGCCGCTCATCGCACTGATGAAAGATCAGGTAGATCAGATGACCGCAGCGGGCGTGCAGGCCACATTTTTGAACTCCACGCTGGATCCGCGCGAGGCTGGTGCGCGGCTCGCAGGCCTCGCAAGTGGCCACTACCAGCTCCTCTATGTGGCCCCGGAGCGCTTGATGCTTCAGGACGTTCTTTCGCAGCTTGAATCTTGGAAAGTATCTGCACTCGCGGTGGACGAGGCGCATTGCATTAGCGAGTGGGGGCACGATTTCCGCCCAGAATATCGGCGGCTCCGAGAAGTGCGGCAGTGGACGGGCGATATCCCTATACTAGCGCTCACCGCCACGGCCACCGAGCGAGTGAGGGCGGATATTCTCAAGCAACTTGACCTAAGAGATCCTGCGGTTTTTCTGGCCAGTTTCAATCGGCCCAACCTCCGCTACCAAGTGATCGCGAAGGCCCGGCCCGGCCAACAAGTAGGTGAATTCGCCAAAGCTAGGCCCGAGGATTCCGGCATCGTCTATTGCCAATCGCGCAAAAATACCGAGTCTTACGCTGCTTCTCTATGCGAAATGGGCCTTAAAGCCGTCCCTTATCACGCGGGGCTTGATCCAGCACAACGGGCAAAGAACCAAGATGCCTTTCTCCGTGATGAGGCCCGCATCGTATGCGCCACGGTGGCCTTTGGCATGGGCATCAATAAGCCAAATGTGCGCTACGTGATCCACGCGGATATGCCGAAAAATGTGGAGGGATATTACCAAGAAACGGGCCGCGCTGGACGCGATGGCTTACCCGCCGATTGCCTGATGTTGTTCTCGCGCGGGGATTTCATGAAGTATGTAAGATTTCTCGATGAAATTCCCGATGAGCAAGCGCGCAAAGTGGCCCATGCCCAGCTCGATCAAATGGTGCACTTCGCCGAGCACGATGCCTGCCGCCGGGTAGCACTATTGGGCTATTTTGGTGAAACTTGGCCACTGGAAAACTGCGGCGGCTGCGATCATTGCCTCGAACCTCGCGAAAAATGGGATGCCACCATCGATGTGCAGAAACTCCTGAGTTGCGTCCTACGCATCCGCCAAGCGGGCGGCTTTAGCGTCGGGCTTAATCATGTTGCAGAGGTTCTCACTGGCGGCATGTCAGAAAAAATCCAACGCTTCAAACACGATCAACTCAAGACCCATGGCATCGGTAAAGATCAACCGCGAAGCTACTGGGCGGATCTGGGGCGGCAGCTTTTACGTGAAGGATACTTAGCAGCCAGCGAAGGGATGTTTGCCACTGTGGCGGTAAGCCATGCGGGGGTGGATCTCCTGAAAAGCCGCTCCACCCTGATGCTTACTCGCCCGCTATCTAGCCCGCAGAAAGTGTCCTCTGCGCCGCGTGCGG
>JAYULG010000276.1:0-10452 GCA_043763755.1 Akkermansiaceae bacterium
GTAGCGGCATCTGCTGCTTTTAGATCGAAGGATTTCCCTTCTATCAACGCCCACAGCGCTTGGTCACGATTGACTACCATTTCCCGCGTTTTTTTCTGCTCAGCGGGATAGTTATCTGGTCCAAAGGGCTTGTAGCGGCGGCCATCCACATGCACTCCATTGAGCATCCGGTAATCGTTAAACCAGAACCAATTGCGCTCTTTCAGTGCCACCATCACTGGACTCGCTGGTGCGATGGATTCGGATCCACCGGGACCGTACAATTCCTTGGTGAGAATTTTTGAAAGCTCCTGATATCCTTCATCAGTCGGGAGAAAGCCATTGCGCGTGAAAGGCTTTGCCAACGTGGGATAAAGGCTGGAAGTGACCGAGAAAAGATCGATAAATGGAGTCTTGTAAGTAGCAGCCACTTCCGCCATCGCAGCGGCGTAGAGCTTTAGATTTTGATTCTCGAGCTTGCCATCAGGCAGGGTGCGCGTCCTGGACAAATCCTCGTAGGCGATGGGGGAAACTAAAACCAACTGAGGAGCACCCTTGCCATTATACTTTTGTGCGGCCGTATGGGTGATGAATGCAGCAAGCTCACCTTTGAAGTTTTCGAGACCGGCCTTGCCATCGAATGATTCATTATACCCGAAAAACGCCACCAACGTATCTGCTTTGAGGGTGGTGAGCCACTCGTCAGGCGCTGGGTGGAAGCCCTCGCCGAGATGCACACTGTGTTGTGGGTGAAATTTTTCTGCACCGGGAAACGCCCACTGGTTGGCGCGGGAGGGATGGGGGCGGAAGCCTGCGGTATCTCCGGGGCGGCAGAGATTCCGGAGAACCAAGTGCTGTTCAGGGAAGCGCTGCAAGAGACGCGCTTCGAGGTATGGATGATCGATCATCCGCTCGCCGAGGCCATTGCCGATGAAGACGATACTTTCAGAAGCGAGCGGGGCCTTAATTTCCGCATTGGCCGTGCCTAATGACAGAGCTAGGAATAGGGCGCGAAAAATCAGATTCGGAATGGGACGCATAGGAAAGACGGCTCGGGTTACGCGAGAGTTCTCATACGTCTGTCACGAAATCAAGATTTTCAAATCGTATTTCCAACAATACCCAATCTGTGCGGGCGACGACTTGATTAAGCCGTCACTGCATTCCGATCATCATTGATGCCGCTTTTCTCGAGGAAGTAGTCATAGCCGCCAGTGTAACGGGTGACGAGTGCACCTTTCTCAGGGCTTTTTTCGTTGCGCGTGATGTGGAGAGTCGTCTCCGCCAGCGTCCGGATGAAATGCACGTCATGGGAGATGAAAACCAGCGTGCCCTCGTAGGATTTCAGCGCGTTTACAAGCGAATCGATCGAAAGAATATCCAAGTGAGTGGTCGGCTCGTCCATCAGCAGGAGGTTCGGCGGATCGACCAAAAACTTCACTAGATTCAGCCGAGATTTCTCGCCACCTGATAGCACGCCGCAGCGTTTTTCCACGTCGGCGCGGCGGAAAAGAAAGGTGCCAAGGATCGCGCGGGCATCTTCCTCGCGGAGAGTGGTGCAGGCTCCCATGACTTCTTCAAGCACAGTGTTGTATTCATTGAGGGCCTCGGCGCGATGCTGCGAGTAGTAGCCAATTTTGGTGGCATAGCCGAGTTCACGCTTCCCACCATCGATGCTGAGTTCACCCGTTAAGATTTTCAGCAACGTCGTTTTACCAGCGCCGTTCGGACCAACGAGCACGATCTTATCTCCGCGTTCCACGGTGAGATCGAGGTCTTTGTAAATTCGTTTTTCGCCGTAGGATTGGCCGATTTTTTGGAGGTCGATGACCTTTTGGTTCGAGCGCGGCGGCTGGGGAAAGGAAAATTTAAACGGCTTACGAGGCGCACGGGGTTTTTCAATGCGTTCGAGTTTATCGAGAAACTTGATGCGAGATTGGACCTGCGCCGCCTTGGAACCCACTTGCCGAAAGCGATCAATGAACTCTTGGTGACCTTCGATTTCTTTGCTCTGGTTCCGGTAAGCTTGCACTCGCTGCTCGTAGGTTTTTTCTCGTTGATCCAAATAGGATGAATAATTGCCGGTGTAGGAAATGAGTTGAGCGGCATCTGGATCAATCTCAATGACCGTCTCGATCATCGTATCCATGAAATCGCGATCATGGGAAATCATCAAAATGGCACCCGAGTAGTTGAGCAAGTAGCGCTGAAGCCACAGCAGTGAAAGAAGATCCAAATGGTTCGTCGGCTCGTCCAGCATTAGCAAGTCAGGCTCCATCACCAACAGTCGGGCAAGGTGGGCACGCATGACCCAGCCACCGGAAAACTCGCGGGCTGGTTTGTTAAAATCCTCCTGTTTAAATCCAAGGCCGGAGAGGATTTTTTTTGCCTTTGGTTCCAATTGATAGCCGTTGAGCGCGGTGAATTGGTCTTGCGCATGGGCAAACTCGGGGCTTGAGAGGTTCCCAGATTTCTCGCCCTCGCGGATGATCCGTAGCAGACCGATCATTTCCGGAGTGATGCCCATCGCGATCTCAATAATAGTCTCATCAGATGGCTCGCCCGCTTCTTGGGGAAGGTAGCCTGTCACGGCATATTCATCGCGCTCGATTTTGCCTTCATCGGGCTGGTCCTCATCGAGGATCATGCGGAAGAGCGTGGATTTCCCGGCACCATTCGGGCCAACGAGGGCGACACGCTCGCCCCAGTTGATGGACATCTCGGCTTCGCGGAGAAGGGTGCGACCGCCGAGAGTTTTGGTGAGCTTATGAATCGTTAACACGCGGGGGATTTACTGGAGGACAGGGCAGGGGGCAAGGATTTCGGTAACTCTTGAGAATTTCAAAGAAGAAATCTGCGGAAAACGGCGGCGGACAATGATTGGCCACGGCTGAAAACTTCGTGAAATTACTTTTGATGATCTGTGGATTCGTGTGTCATCCTATACTGATGAAATTATTCATGCTGCTACTCCTTCTCGTGGGGACCTTGATTTCGACTTCATCGGCACAAGATCTCAGCGCCCTGCGCAAGGAACGTGATCAACTATCCGAGCGCGGTCTGTGGAAGGAAAGCCTGCAATTTTACCATGAGAAATTAGCTCCATTGGCGGATGATGAATCAGACGCGGATTTGCACGCTGCGGTGGAATGCATGCGGCAGTTGGATGCTTGGAGTGAGTTCGATAGACTCGTCGAAAAGTTAGTGGCTGATCATCCAGCAAAACCAAATATTTTACGAGGTGTGGCGTGGGCATATCAAAATGCGCCGCATAGCGGGCGGATCAGCGGTGGGAAATTCAAGCGCGGCGGGCAAGCCGGTGATGCGGCGGGGAACTGGGTGAATACAAGTTTCCGTGATCGAGTGCTGAGCCTCCAGCTTTTGCTACAAGCCACTACCCTTGCAAAAATCGATGAAGATCGCTATCAGACATGGGGCCAGTTTTCAGAGATTCTTCGCATGCGTGGAGGCGAGTGGAAGATGCAGATTCTCACGCCGCTGGATGCACTTCCTGATTGGTCCGAGCGAGGACCAGAAGGCAATACAGAGGGGGCACCTTGGATGGGAGATAAGCCGATTGTTTATGAGGTTCCTGCATCCTGGGAGGTCGCAAAAAATGATGGAGAAAGGTGGCGCTTTGCCCTTGCGGAGATGGCGAAGCTGCAACCTGGGCTGGCCTACCGCACAGTGCTTGAATTGGCGGATTTTTCCCGATCCCAATTCGGCGAAAAGACACTCTCATCGGTCGGCAGGCAGCAAGACCCAGAGAGTGCCAGCGGCATCCTCCAGTTAAACACTCTCGCGGAAGATGAATGTCTGGCTAGAACTTCGGATGGAGTCCGCCGTTTCAAGCTCCCCGCAGATCATCATTTCATTCCACAATACCGTTCGATCATGGATCGAAGCTCAGAGGCCAGCGATGCACTCGTGGAAGTATTCCTGGATCGTAAGCAGTTTGAAAAAGCTCGTGAAGTGCTTGATTTCGCCATAAAAAAACACGGCCCTGGATCGGAAGATTCACGGAAGATTCTCCTGAATCAAATCACCGGGAACTGGGGCCGATTTGAAATTGCCGCCACGGTCCCGGCTGGTAGCGCACCAAGCATCCCATTGGTCTTTCGCAATGCCGCAAGCATCAGGCTCACCGCTGCCCCGGTGGACATGGAGGCAGTGCTGCGTGCGACTCAGGCGTATCTCGAATCAAAACCCAAAAAACTCGATTGGAATCGCACCAACCCATCGAGCATCGCCCAACAATTGATAGCTAAAAAGTCTTCCAAATATCTAGGACCCGCCACCGCCACGTGGGAAACTAAGCTCACGCCAGCAGACTCGCATCAGGACACGCGTACCGAATTACAAGTCCCCATCACCCAAGCCGGGGCATGGTGGATCACAGCCCAAATGGAAGGCGGGAAACCATTTCACACACTCATCTGGATCGTGGATACGGTGATCGCGCAGCACCACGTGGATGGTAAGATTCAATGGTGGCTAGCAGATGCGAAAACAGGTGCGCCAGTCCCAGATGCGACTCTCGATTTTTTCGGCTACCGCTCGGAAGAGATTGAGCGGAAACTTCCGTTTGGCAGCCGCCTAAATGTGCTCACGAAAAAATTGAGTCGCACCTCGGATGCCGATGGCAAATCACTGATCAAGCCCGGCGAATGGGATGGAAGTTACCTGTGGCTAACGATGGCCCGCGCCAAAGGGCGAACCACTGCATTCTATGGCTTCGAGTCAATTTATCTGCAGTCTCCACAATTTAATGATGGAACTAGAGATGGAACCTACGCCATCTCAGATCGCCCACTTTACAAGCCGGGTGATACCGCGCATCTCAAGTTTTTTTTACGCGAAGTCGGCTACTTCCAGCCTGACGAATCTCGCTGGGCCAATCAAGCTGGCACACTCACGGTCACTAACGGGCGAGGCGAGCAGGCGCTAAAAATGGAAAACTTAAAAACGGATGCGCTCGGTACAATAGAAACAGAATTTATCATTCCAAAAGATGCCGTGCTTGGGAACTGGCAGGCGCAATTTCAAATAAAAGATCGCATCAGCAGTGTGGTAGCGTTGCGGGTAGAGGAATATAGGAAGCCTGAATTTGAGGTAAAAGTGGAAGCTCCAGATGCGCCGGTAAAGCTAGGGGAAAAATTTACCGCCACGGTTAGGGCCACCTATTTTCATGGATCTCCAGTGCGCAAGGCTGAGGTGGAAATCATCGTCAAGCGCGCTCCATTGCAGACTCGGTGGTTCCCTGCGAGCCGCTGGGATTGGATCTATGGCTCTGGTGCATGGTGGAATAGTAGCGAAGCCTCATGGCATCCTACATGGAAAAAGTGGGGCTGCATGCCGCCCCATCCACCATGGTGGCAGAATGACTCTTGGACGCCTGAGGAGCTTGTTTTAAAAACCACAGTTCCCATTGATTCAGACGGCACAGCCGAGGTGGAAATTGATACCGCCCCAGCCAAGGAGCTTCATGGCGATGTGGACTCGAATTTCACCATCGAAGCACGCGTCGTGGATGCCTCGCGCCGAGAAGAACGCAGCACGGGCAACGTGATCGCCGCTCGCAAACCATTTGAAGTCATCGTCTGGACGGACCGGGGCCATGCCAGTGCCGGAGACCAAATTGAAGCAACGATCTCTGCTGCCACTCTTGATGGGAAGCCATTCGCTGCCAGCGGTACCCTGAAAATCTATCAACTCATAGCCGGCGCAGATGGCCGGATCGAAGAAAAAGAGTTACAATCATTTCCCATCGCCACGGACTCCACGGGAGAAGTAAAACAAAAATTTCCAGCGCCTCTCACTGGCCAGTATCGCCTTGCGGCATCCTTGTTATCTGCCGTAGGTGATGCCAGCGAGGGCGCAGCGATTCTCAATATCCATGGCCCGGGTCGCAGCGATCCCGCCGCGTGGAAATTTGGTCCCATCGAGCTTGTTACAGATAAAGCAAGCTATACTCCCGGCGAGACACTGAAACTCCGTGTCAATAGCGATCATCCCGATGCACATGTATGGCTCTTCCTGCGCATCAGCGGGGCCAGCGGGCGCGAGGCTCAGCGCATCACACTGGATGGAAAGAGTGCGGAAATTTCGCTGCCATTGGATCTACAAGATATGCCTAATATGTTTATTGAGGCTGTGACTGTGTATGATGCGCAGCTCCATTCTACAGTTAGGCAGATTCTATTACCGCCTGTCAGTAAGTTAATAGAAGTCACGCTCACGCCAGCCAAGCAGCGGGTGAAGCACGGTGAAACATCGTCTCTCAAAATTCAGCTTCATGATTCCGAAGGAAAGCCGATCACTGGCACAGCCGCTCTTACTATTTATGATAAAGCACTCGAAGCGATCACTGGCGGCTCCAACGTTGGCGCAATCCATCAGGCTTTTTGGGATTGGAAAAACGAATTTTACAATAGAAGTAACGCTAACTCTATACCTATATCTTCCGGTAATCTCTTGCGCCCAAACGTGGCCACTATGGAAACGCTCGGGAGAATATCAAGAAACGAAGAACCCTTCGGCCATATTGGAATGGGGGTGGGCTCTCGTTCATCAATGCGAGCCATGGCACTTGCCGCAGGTGATATGGAAATGGCGAAGAGTGCGCCCGCTCCTTCAGAGCCAGGATCCTCAACGATTATGGTTCGCAAGGACTTCGCAGATCTCCTGAAATGGTCTGGCTCAATTCAGACAGATGCTGCCGGCACCGCAGAAATCCCCATCCGTTTTCCTGACAATCTCACCACTTGGAAGGCACGCGTCTGGGTTCTCACAGAAGGCACTCAGGTGGGTGAGGGCACAGCGGAGATCATCACTTCCAAGGATCTCCTCATCCGCCTGCAAGCACCGCGCTTTCTTATCGAGCGGGATGAATCCGTGCTCAGTGCGGTGATTCAAAATGACCACGATAGCTCTAAAATAGTTCAAGTCTCCATAGAGCTGGATGGCAAATATCTCGAAGCAATCGATGCAACATCCCAGACGCTAGAGATTGCCGGGAAATCCGAGGCACGTGTCGATTGGCGGGTGAAGGCGCTGCGTGAGGGTGATGCCACCATCCGCATGCGGGCCGATGCCGGAGATGATGGCGATGCCATCGAGCGCAAGCTACCGATCCGCGTGCACGGGATGCTCCGGCAAGAGGCATGGAGCCGAGTGGTAGATGCAAATCAAGCGTCAGCAAAGATCGCCATCCAAGTTCCAGAAAAGCGTCGCCCCGAGCTATCCAAGCTCACCGTGCATCTTTCTCCATCGCTGGCAGGTGCCGTGGTGGATGCGATTCCATACCTCGCAAATTATCTGCATGGCTGCACCGAGCAGACGGTCAATCGCTTTGTGCCAGCGGTGATTGGCCAAAAAATGCTCATTCAAATGGGCGTGACCTTGGCGGAAATCAAAGCGAAACGCACGAATCTGAATCCGCAAGAACTCAGCAACTCGGCAGACCGTGCGGCGCAGTGGAAGCTATGGCAAAACAACCCGATTTTCGATGAGGAGGAGATGCAGAAAATGATCGCCCAAGGAATTGAAAAGCTCACTGCCATGCAAAACTCGGATGGCGGCTGGGGCTGGTTTTCCGGTTTTGGTGAAGAATCTTACCCGCACACCACCGCCATCGTCGTGCATGGGCTGCTCGTTGCAAAATTCAATCAAGTGGCTGTGCCAGATGCGCTGTTAGACCATGGCATCCGCTGGCTGGCCGAGTATGAAGACAGCCAAAAGAATGCGTTACAGCATCATATGGAGCGGGAAATTCTGCGTAAAGCGGCGGGTCCCATTCCAGACTCTATTCTAGCAGAAAAAGCCACTTGTGATGCGCTTGATGCATTCATCCGCCTCGTACTCGGTGAGGCAGAGCGAGACTCGGAGCCAATGCTCACCTTTCTTTACCGTGATCGTGTCGCGCTTCCTGTCTATGGCCAATGCCTACTTGGTCTAGAACTTCATCGCCAAAATGATCACACTCGCCGCGATGAAATGGTGAAAATGATATCTCAATTTCAAAAGACAGACCCCGAAAATCAAACGACTTATCTCGATTTGAGAAATAACAACTATTGGTGGAATTGGTATGGAGGCCAGATCGAGGCGCACGCATGGTATCTCAAACTACTCACTGCGGTGCAGCCCGCACATTCAAACACTCGTGGGCTTGTGAAATACCTAGTAAACAATCGTAAAAATGCGAGTTATTGGGAATCCACTCGTGACACGGCATTTGCCATCGAAGCAATCGGCAGCTATTTCAAGGCGAGTGGTGAAGACTCACCTGAGATGGAAGTAGAAGTATTCGTGGATGGGAAATCCGCAAAAAAAGTAACCATTAACCGAGACAATTTGTTTACCTTTGATAATACATTAACAATCAGTGGGAATGCGGTGACGAGCGGCAAACATGAGATAGAACTTCGCCGCAGTGGCCAAGGCACACTTTATGCCAATGCCTATTTAGAAGTCTTTTCCTTGGAAGATAGATTTCCCGCCGCTGGGCTGGAAGTAAAAGTGACCCGTAAAGTTTCAAAAATCACCGCGCAAGAAAAGCCAAGCATGGTGCCTACTGCTGTCGGGCTAATTGCCACGCAAACTGCCGAGAAATTCCTGCGAGAGCCACTCGTAGATGGGGCTAAACTCGCGACGGGCGATCGCATCGAAGTAGAACTCATTCTTGAGAGTAAGAATAACTATGAATACCTGTTATTCTCTGATGCCAAAGCCGCAGGATTTGAAGCGCTAGAGGCACTAAGCAGTTATGTGATCACTGATGGTGGCTTGAGCGCCTACATGGAGCCTCGAGATCGGAGCGTGGATTTTTTCATTCGTGATCTTCCACGAGGCACTCATTCGCTCCGCTATCAACTCCGCGCTGAGGCTCCGGGTATTTACAAAGCCCTCCCCGCCGTGGTCGAGGCAATGTATGCGCCTGAACTGCGGGCAAACTCAGAGGATATGTTACTAGAAATCCGGGACCAGTGATCCTATCTCAAGCGGAGGGCGAATTTTGATTTCTAAAATACAAATACCCATTTTTCCGTTTGCCATCGGTGTGAAACAAGTCACCTTTTTAGAGTGGGAAAAGAAGTTTCTCGCTCAATTCAAACATCAAAACATTATGGGCATTTTTTCTTGGATCTTCCTCGGCCTCATCGCCGGAGCAATTGCAAAATTCATCATGCCTGGCAAGGATCCGGGCGGTTTTTTTGTCACAATTCTCATCGGCATTGTGGGCGGTGTCCTCGGCGGATTTCTTGGTAGCCTCATCGGCATCGGCAAGATCCAGTCGTTCGATCTCGGCGGGCTTTTTATTGCCACCATGGGTTCCATTTTGCTGTTGATCATTTACCGAGTCGTGAAAAAGAAGTCGGCTTAATTTTTCTTAGATTCCGCTTCGTGATGAATCGCGAGGTTGAGCCATGCGAATTTCAGTCCAGAGGAACTAGCCCACGCTGGAGTGCGGCGGTGGTGGCTTGTGTGCGATCAAACACACCCAGCTTGGCAAATACATGCGTGGTGTGAATCTTCACCGTGCCGAGCGAGATCTGCAGTGTGCTGCCGATTTCTTTGTTACTTTGGCCGCCAACGATGAGTGTGAGGACCTCTTGCTCACGCCGGGTGAGCGTGGGTTCTGACTCATAACGCGCCAGCTTCTCAGCAATTTCTTGCGGAAAAACGGTATGGCCTTGAGCTACATCGCGAATGGCTTGCAGTAGCTCGGAATGTTTGATGGATTTTGGAAGATAGGCGCAGACGCCGGCCTGCACGGCCCGCCGAATTTCAGCGGCGGATTCACAAACGGTAAGCATCATCAGACGTGCGCTTGGGAAGCGAGCGATGATCGCACTAGCTGCTTCATCACCATTTGCACCCGCCATGCGATAATCCAAAATTGCCAAGTCTGGCTGATGTTCATCATACAAGGCGATGGCCTCACGCCCGTTGTCTGCCTCTGCGATGACGAGCATATCGCGCTCCATATTGAGTGCTCTTGCCAGCCCCATGCGGACGACGAAATGGTCATCTGCAATCAGGATGCGGATGCGGGATTTTGGGGTGGATTTCATGCGATTGGATGGCTGCGCTGCGTAGGAAATGGCGCGTGTAGAATGATCTCAGTGCCCTTGTGATGGGTGCTCCGAATATCCAGTTGCGCTTCGATCTTATTGGCTCGCTCATGCATTCCCAATAGCCCGAAACTCCGCTCGCGTGGCGAAGCTTGCGGATCAAATCCTTGGCCATCATCGGTGATGCGGGCACTGACTGCGGCTTCGGAGATGTCCAAGTGGACGCAGATGTTACGGGCATCTGCGTGGGTGATTGCGTTCGTGAGCGCTTCTTGGATGATGCGGAGAAAATGCAGCGTCGTGGGCTGTGGAATCTCGGTGGGAACTCCCGTTACCTGAAAAGTGAGCAGCGGCCCGGCGGGAGTGCGCATTTCACAAAGTAGACTCTCAACGGCAG
>JAYULG010000277.1:0-2937 GCA_043763755.1 Akkermansiaceae bacterium
GAAGCTGCCGCGGCGTAGGTGATCTAGTAAGCGCCCGGGAGTGCCGACGACGAGCTGTGCGCCGCCTCGCAGGGCACGCAGTTGGCGGTCGATTGGCGCACCGCCATAGACTGGCGTAGCGTGCAGACCCTGCATTTTTGCGCCTAGGCGGTGGACTTCTTCGCAGACTTGCACGGCCAGCTCGCGGGTGGGGCAAAGGATGAGCACTTGCGGGTAGGCGAGTTTCACATCCAGCTTGGCGAGGGCGGGCAGAGTGAAAGCCGCTGTTTTTCCCGAGCCTGTGGCGGAAAGCCCCACAAGATCCTTGCCCAAAAGCGCAGGCGGGATGCTCATGAACTGGATGGGAGACGGGCGCTCATAGCCGAGAGTCTCGATGGCGGCAAGCAGGGCATCAGGAAGGCCGAGCTCAGAAAAAGGAGGTGTGTCCATGGTGAAATGTAAGTCAGATATTCCGGACTCGCAGTTCATCTGGCTTGCCGGGCGGCGAGGCTATGGCTGGTTTTTGAGGGAAAACAAGCACGCATTTAAAAGATTCTTGGTGCGGTAATTTATAGATCACGGATTGCCATCCATTCTGGCCCGTGCAGGATCAAGTGGTGAGTGACTATCAAGAGCAGAAGACCGTGATGAATTGGTCACTCGCGGTGGCAGTCGCGCTGCTGGGTGCCAAGGTGACGGCAGCGATTGTCACCGGTTCTTCGGCCATCTACTCAGACGCGGCGGAATCTGTGGTGCATTTATTGGCAGTAATGTTTGCCGTATGGGCCTTGCGTTTGGCTCACAAACCTGCGGATGAGACCCACCATTTCGGGCATGACAAAGTTTCATTCATCTCCGCTGGATTTGAGGGCGCGATGATTTCTGCAGCCGCTGTCTTGATTTTCTACGAGGCAGTCCGCCAAATCATCTTCGGAGTGAGCATCGAGAATCTCGGCTTCGGCATCATCGTTACGGCTGCCGCGGCAGGCATCAATCTAGCACTCGGGCTATCATTGCTGGCCGTGGGGAAGCGGAATGGATCGCCCTTGTTGCGGGCCAATGGTCATCATGTTCTGACGGATGTGTGGTCCAGTGTGGCCGTGCTCGCGGCTCTTGGTCTTTATAAATTCAGTGGCTGGATTTACTGGGATCCATTGGCAGCTATGCTTGCTGCGTGCAATATCTTGCGCGTCGGCTATCGACTGATCCGCGAAAGTTTTGCCGGCCTGCTTGATGAGAGTAGCTCAGCCGCGCAAAAACAGATCAGTGAGCTACTAGATGCAGAGGTGAAAACGCGTGGACTCTCTTATCACAACTTACGTCACCGTCATTCTGGGCGCACTCACTGGGTGGAATTTCACTTAGTGTTCGATGATGTTCTCTCCGTGGGAAATGCCCACCAAGTGGCCACCGAAATCGAAGCACGCGTGGCAGCGCTTTTCCATCCGGTAGGGCGAGTGATTTCCCATTTAGAGCCAAAGTCTGCGGAACACGATCAAGAGCGTTGGGAAGAGCGGTGAGTCACCTTGCAGTGCGCAAAGCCTCGAGCCGTTCTAACAAAGGAGGATGCGAATAGTCTAACCACACTCTCAGGGCAGCAGGAGTAGGATGGGACAAGTGATCCACCGAAAGTTTTTTTAGCGCCTCGCCCAGCGCATCTGGATCGCCAGTCATCTTAGCGGCATAGGCATCTGCCTCAAATTCATGTTTCCGCGACCATGCATTTGCCCGCACTGTTAGAACTTTACTCACTGGACCTATAAGAATACTGAAAAATACTAAGCCAGCGTGGGCAGAGATTTGTTTAACTCCGAAGGCATCAAACAATAGCCGGGAAAACGTGCCATTAGGATCCGTAGCAAGACCCAGCAGGAAGAAAATCACGGCCATTTGCAAAATCCCAACTAACAGCCGCTGCTTGATATGTCCGCAGCGGAAATGGCCGATCTCATGCGCGAGCACTCCTAGTAACTCAGCCTTGCTACTTTTATCCACCAGCGTGTCAAACAGCGCGATCTTTTTCCTCTTCCCGAGACCCGTGAAAAACGCGTTTGCCTTGGTGGAACGCTTCGATCCATCCATCACAAATACACCCGTGAGCGGAAAACCACATTTCACTCCCAGCGCCTCGATCTCTTGTTTTAGCTCACCCTCAGGCATTGGAGTAAACTTATTAAAAAGCGGCATGATCCACGTCGGCGCGAGGTAAGTAAGTATCAGTTGAAACGCTGTCACCACCACCCAAGCCCATAGCCATGCGTGGTTTACATTGCCAAATATCCATAACACTGCGGCACCCAGTGGTAGGCCGATTACTATACCTAACAGCATGCCCTTCAGCCGATCCATAATAAATGTTTTAATAGTCGCACGATTAAAACCAAACTTCTCTTCGATCACAAATGTGTCATAGATCGAAAATGGCAGCCCGAACACACTTTGGCCGAAGAGCAAAAGACCCAAAAAAATCAAGCCCGTCACCACGTCAGGAAAACCCAGCGAGCGAGTCCACCCATCTAGCCAGCCGAAGCCGCCCAGCGCCCAAAAGACGAGCAGCAGCGAAAGTGATGCAACGGATTCAACGATGCCGAATATGGCATTTGCCGTGAGATACTTGCGCGCTTTGTCGAATTTCTCCTCATCCATCATGCTGGCAAAAGCTTTGGGGATGGCCGCAGGAAACGCCTTGAGGTTGAGCAGAGTGGCTATAAACTCCAGCTTCCAAACGAGCGAAAGCCCTACTAAAATAATTACTGTTATGAAATTCCACTCGCTCATCACGCCCATCATGCATGGCATCCGCCTCGCCGCAAGTGTCTGCCTCATCGGGGTCGCCAGCCTCGCGCTCAGCTCCTGCGTCAGCCTGATGGCAAAGAAGAATTCCTATGCCTCCTCGCCGCCAGTGCAGGTAAATGGCGCGGCCATCCGCATGCAGGTGAAGCCGCAAGGCACGTCCGG
>JAYULG010000278.1:0-2937 GCA_043763755.1 Akkermansiaceae bacterium
CACCGCGCACTGCACCCCTCGGTGGTGCTGGATCGACGGCTCGGAAACCTTACGGAAATACGCCGCCGCTTTCAGAAATCTACGGAGAGCATCCTGAAAGCTCGTATGGAGATGCTGAAATCCTCTCGCAGTCTTTTGCGCACTCTGGGACCCGAGGCCACCTTTCAGAGAGGCTTTTCCATCACGCTAGATGCCGATGGTAAATTACTACGCTCTGCAACTCAGATAAGACCCGGCATGCGGATTCGGACGAAACTGATCGACGGTGAATTCACCAGTGAGATTTCAAAGTGATATTTAAGGCTGACTGAAAATTCTTGACCCACCTCGGGTGCAATGCTTTGCTCCTTGCGTCGCGACAACAACTAGGCGGTCCGATTGGACATCCCTTAGGGTTTTTGGGTTTTTCCCGGGGATAATCGATCGGACCGCTTTTTTTGCGGGTTCCCCCTGATTTCATGATTCCCAAAGAGTCGCGCCCTTGTAAGATCGCCCCATGTTCGTGAAAAAACCTCTTTGGCTCGCAATTTTTGTCAGTCTGCCGCTTTGCCTTTGCACCTCAGCAAGTGCCGCTCAAAAACTCAAAGCGCTCATTGTTGATGGGCAAAACAATCATGAAGTGTGGCCGAAATCCACCATCATGATGAAACAATATTTAGAGGAAACGGGTCTATTCGAGGTCGAAATCGCCCGCACCCACTACATTTGGAAATCAGAGCGTGAAAAATCTTGGTTGCCACTGGCCGGATTGGAAGACTCTGAGCAAGTCGCCGAACCCAAACCAGATCCTAATTTCAATCCAAATTTCTCCAAATACAACGTCGTCGTGAGTAACTTCGGTTGGAAGGCTGCCGGCTGGTCAGATATGGCAAAACTCAATCTTGAAAAATACATGCAGGCGGGTGGCGGGCTTGTAGTCGTTCACGCCGCCGATAATAGTTGGCCAGAATGGAAAGAGTTTAATCTCATGATCGGGCTTGGAGGGTGGGGAGATCGGAATGAAAAAGACGGTCCCTATGTTTACTACAACGATCAAGGTGAAATCGTCCGTGATGCCACCCCCGGCCCTTGTGGTGCGCATGGCCCACAGAATGAATTCCTCGTCACCATGCGGGATAAAGAACATCCGATCACCAAGGGTCTTCCTGACTTTTGGACACACGCGCTAGATGAATGCTATTCCAAGCTCCGCGGTCCTGCCGAAAATATGACAATCCTTGCGACTGCTTGCGATTCCCCAGAACTGCAAAAAGAAGGCCGCCACGAACCAATTTTGATGACCATCAACTATCACAAAGGACGGGTTTTCCATACCACTCTGGGTCATGATACTCCCGCCTTCGAAGGTGTCGGCTTCATCGTTACATTCCTTCGCGGCGCGGAGTGGGCAGCCACTGGAAAAGTCACTCAAGAAATCCCCCAAGACTTCCCTGCCAAGGGACAGCCGAAGTCACGGGAATTCACCAATCAGAAAAAGGACTGAACCTTCAACGACGGCGCAGTGCCAGCACGCCCAGCCCGGAAAGTAAGACTACCAATGCGCTGCTGGGTTCTGGCACCACCGTGAGAGATGTCTTAACGCTATAATTTGTGGCAGTGCCTGTGCCATCGGCATCTGCTCCACCAACGAATATGGTATAGCTCCCTGCATTGAGCCACCAAGTCCGCTCGACGCTGCCATCGGCTGTGCCATCACCCACAATTCTAGCATCCGAGCCAAATTCATTGGAGGTGCCATCCGCAGCATTGCCAAAATAGATCAACGCAGATTGGGCACCCGCGTCATTATACATGATCACATCTCCGAGGGTATTTAAAGCACCAACCCGTGGTTGTGGCACCCCAAGTCCTGCAAGATACGTCAAGTTCTCTGGAGCGGAAGCATAGGGTGAGCCGCCATGTAGATTTAAAAGACCTGTGTAAAGCGTAAATCCAGGGAGAAAGCCACTGGTCACAGCCTCTGCTTTGATGGTAGCAAGACCCGCCTCAGCAAGAGTGAAACGGAATGCCCGAATATGATGCGCATCGCCATACTGCGGGCGCGTCCCAGTTGCCCAGCCAGAATCGGTCGAGATATTGGCAACAGTGATGCTTTTAAAATATGGGCCGCTGATCGCCGTGCCCTGAGTAGGCGCGAAATCACGGGCAAAGCCGCCGTAATTCGTGTGAGCATTGCTCACAGAAATGGTGAACAAATATAAGCCTACCCGGTGTATCATTTGATTTGGGTTCATTGTAATTTTAGTTAGCTTATTGGTTCTCTTCGTTCCATCCCCAAGCATAAGACAAACGATAAAAAGCCCGTTGGGCAGGAGGAGATGAATCGAGAAAACTAGCCGTAGCAGCAGTGGTTCCAGTAACTGTCCCGATGGCTTGCCAAGTGGCTGATGCGAGTGAAGTGCTTCGCAAGATGGTGAAGTCGATGCCCACTTGATTCGCGGCATCCCAAATACCCATCTGGCTTGGCCATGTGACGCGAACTCTTTTACTCTCACGGGTAACGGAAGTCTGAAAATCCGGGCCAGCTAAAAAACGAAAATAGTAAATCCGACTAGGTGCATGCCACGGTAGCTCGCCGGGCCCATTCGTGCTCAAGTCCACCAAACGAATACCCACTCGGTATTCGCCAGGCTGCGTGACCGTCCACGAACGTCCGTGAATATGACCTTGAGGATCTTCATTTGCGATGTCCGGGCCCTCACTCAGTGGAAATCTAAACACCGCAAAACTTGTATTACTCGTAAATGACAAGGTCGGTGTGTCTGCTTCTACATCTCTACCCGCTTCCCAAAACCCAAAACTTGCACCTGCTGGACCAGATACACTCATGATTTCCGCCCAGATTTGCGCCCCCGGATGGGCGTGGCCTAGAGTGGCTTCATCGACTACGCCACACGATTTTGAGACCAAACTAAACACATCATTGGGAAACAAAGT
>JAYULG010000279.1:0-2936 GCA_043763755.1 Akkermansiaceae bacterium
TGAGCTTGCGGAGGATGGCGACTTAATCTGGGAGGCGGTCCGGCCATGGGAGGATGGAAGCGGGATTGACGATTGAGGATTGTTGATTTTGGATTTTTGATTTGAAGAGGAAGAGTCTGGATCGGTGGCGGTGAAGGTGGTTTGCACGGGTTGGGGTGCGGCGGCGCTTGGATTCTGATAGTCCGGACGCAGCCAGCGGATGAGGCCGCGCTTTTCCTCGGCGGCGCGCTCGTGGTTGAGGGCGACGAGGCGGGTGAGGAGCTCCGTGATGTAGGCATTCCTGCCTGCCTCTTCGGGGGATGCGCCGGGAGCGGAAGAACAGGCAGGAATGCCTGTATCACTTCGGGCGGATAAATTGCGCCACCCATACGCTTCCAACACGGCTTCATCCAGCTCGTCGTGGATCTGGCGCAGCACGGTGACGAGGCCTTGGTCGTGGATTTGCTTTTCCTTGGCGGTGAAGCGGCTCGCCGCTGCGGAGCTTTTCGAGCACGTTGTAAAATACAGGTGGCCGTGAGGCCGGGATGCTGCTCCTGCTGCCGCTTGCGGATTGATTGAAATTACTCCTTGCCATCAGTGCGAATTCGCACTATTCATCTTTCGAGAGATGATTCCTCCTCCCCGCACCGCATCAGCCTCGATTCGACGGATGATCGTGGATTGCCTGCGGGATCCGAGACGCAGATTCATCCATCGCGACAATTTCAGATTCCTCCATTCCGTCGATCTCAGGGATGACGAACTCATCCGCGACTTGATTCAAGATCTTGAAACTTACGAGTTATTCCACAAGCCCAACACCAGTCCCCAAAAATACCAGTTCGTGATGGGATATGATGACGGCGAACTTCTCATCCACATCACCCTTTCTCCAGACAGCTCTGACCCTCCGCGAGTAAAAATCTCCGTTCATCGCCACAACATCCCCGGTCCTCCACTGCCACTGATTCCAATCTCCAAACAACCATGAAATCGAAAACGCTCACTCCCAAAGGCCATCCTTGCTTCGAATGCGAGGGCGGAATTTTGCTGCCCGTCCGCGAGCCATTCACCACCCGCACCTCCGAGGGCTTGGAAATCACCATCCCAGACGTGGCCATGGAGCGATGCAACACTTGCGGAGACACAGTGCTTTCAGGAGAAGCGACCGCCTACGTGAATGAATACCTCGACCGCGCTACCAGCCGACTCTCGCGGGAAGAGCTTCAAGCCTTCCTCGACCAATATGGACTCACCCAGCGCGAAGCGGAACAAATCCTCGGCCTCGGCGAGAAAATGATCGGTCGCTGGCTCAAGGGGCCGTTCCAGGTTTCCGCCTCTATCAGCAACTACATCCGCGTCTTGATGGCGGATCCGGGGGCATTTGAGATTCTCAAGGAACGGAAGTGGGCGGCGGGGCGGACGAAAATTGCGAGTTGACGATAAGGAGCCACGACACTCTTGTCGTGGATGCGGATGGAAAGCCATTGAGGAGAGCTTCGCGCTTTTCAATGGCTGAACATCCGCCAGCACCACAGGAGTGTGGTGCCTCCTTAAACTGCGAGCGCTCGCTCGCTTTGCCACAAGGTGTAGATGTCGGAAGGTAGTTTCGCGGGGTTCCGGCGGATGTAGCGCACGGCATTCGCGAAGTGCCCGTCATCGCGGATGATCGTGTCGCGATAGCCTTTCTGCCAGATGCTTCCCTGCCCGATCCGGCGGGCGGAGACACCTTTCCAGCTTTTCATGAGCAGCTCCAGTCTGGCATGGGCGGTGAAAATCAGATGGACGTGATTGGGCATGATGACCCAGGCGTGATGGACCGCGCGGCTGTCTTGGTCATGCATCAGGGTTTCTGCCAGGATTAACCGATTCTTTGGATCTTTCATCAGGCAGGAACCGGAGCCTTCGTCCAACCAGTGTTCCAGGATCGATGTGAAGCGGCGGTGATATTCGGTCTCGTCCTCAGGAGATCGCGGCTCTGGGTGATGACTGAGCCAAGTGGTACGCTCTTCCTTCCACTGCCGGATCTTGTTTGCCGGCATCGCATCACCTAACCGGAAGGTGACGAACTGCATGGATTCGGATTGCTGCCAGTGGGGGAGTTTCGCGCCGTGCTTTCGGATTTCCTCGGACGGATCGAGATACTCGCTCATGGGATCACCGCACGAAAACAGATAGAGCGTGTCAAGTCGGGAACCCGTAAGGAGTCACGACACTCTCGTCGTGTATGCGGATGGAAAGCCATTGGAAAGAGCTTCGCGCTTTTCAAAGACCCCGCATCCGCCCGCACCACAGGAGTGTGGTGCCTCCTCACAACTGCCCCAGGCCCTTGAGCGTCTCCAGAATTCCTTCGATCTGCTCGCTGCGTTTCTTGTTCTTCCGGCCGAAGAGGGCGGAGAGGGATTCGGCATCAGGAGTTACGACACTCTTGTCGTAACCGGCGATGAGCTTGCGAATGATGGTGACTTGGTCGGGGAGGCGGTCTGGCCAGATGACGGAGGAAGAGGGGTTGATTGACGATTGAGGATTGTTGATTTTGGATTTTTGATTTGAAGAGAAAGAGTCCGGATCGGTGCCTGCAAGGGTGCCTTGTAGCGGCGGTCTGTGACCGTCGCTGGATTTTGTTGGATTCTGATAGTCCGGGCGCAGCCAGCGGATGAGGCCGCGCTTTTCCTCGGCGGCGCGCTCGTGGTTGAGGGCGACGAGGCGGGTCAATAAGGAGTCGCGACATTCCTGTCGCGAGGGAGAAAGCGGGGCCGATGGAGAAAGAGCTTCGCGCGGTTCATCGGCTGCGCTTTCGCTTGCACCACAGGAGTGTGGTGCCTCCATATTCGCGACAGGAATGTCGCGACTCCTTAGATCCCTCCACCCATACGCTTCTAACACGGCTTCATCCAGCTCGTCGTGGATCTGGCGCAGCACGGTGACGAGGCCTTGGTCGTGGATTTGCTTTTCCT
>JAYULG010000280.1:0-2936 GCA_043763755.1 Akkermansiaceae bacterium
AAACAGCCTAGACGAGGCATCCACTCGCACGCGCGGGCCAGCACGGATTGAAGATGCTGCGACTGGCGCTGAGAAAAAATCCTCGCGAAAGATGGACCCCACCTCCATTTCGCAGATGGCGGGAAACTCGAATCGCATTCAGGCGTTGTTGGCCTTTTACGCAGATCTCAGCCCTCAGCAATTGGCCGAAGAAGCTGCGAAACTCGAGAATCTGCCGATGAATGAGCGGCTCATGGCTTCCTTCCTACTATTCGGCCGCTGGGCAGAGGTGGACCCGGATTCTGCCATAGCATTTTCAAACACCATGGGCATGGCGGGTGGATTTGTGCGCCCAACCATCTTACAGAGTTGGGCGAGCGTAGATCCGGTGAAAGCGGCAAAATACTATCTGCAAAATCCACGTGAATTTGCCATGATGGACATGATGGGCGGTGGCGGACGTGGCCCCATGGGTGGGCAAGGAGCATCCTCGATCATTGCTTCCGAGTGGGCGCGGCAAGACCCGTTGGCAGCAATGAAGTGGGCCAGTGATTTGGAAAATGGCAAAACCCAAGCGATGACCTCCGTGATCAGCGAAGTGGCAAAGACCGACCCGAAAAAAGCGTCGGAGTTGCTCTCGAAGATGGATCTCGCAGACCGCGCCGGTGGCTACCGAGTGGTGGCCTCTCAATATGGTGCTACGGATTTCCCCGGCGCAAGTGCATGGATACAATCGCTGCCTGCGGCGGATCAAGCGGAAGCCCGCGCAGCAGCCATCGCGGGTCTCGCCAGCAAAGATCCGCGCGAGGCACTTCTGCAAGTGAACAAAATGGCCGCTGGAGATGCCAAGGATCGGGCAATTTCTGCAATGGTGAAAGACCTCGGGCGGCTCGATCCTCAGGCGGCATCTACCCTCGTAAACTCGCAGAAAAATGAGCAATTCAAACGTGATGCTCTGCGCGAACTCATGCCCACATGGACGAATCAAAATCCCAAAGCTGCCTACGCCTACGTCCAGACTCTAGCCGCTGGCCCGGTGAGGGACAGCGCGGCACAAGCATGGGTTTTTTCAAACACCACCAGCCCACCGGCTGAGATCATCACAGTGGCAGAGTCCATCACGGATGATGGGGACCGCCAGCGCTCCGTGGGAGTCGCGGCGATGCGCTGGATGCGTGAAGATGCAACTGCGGCAAAGGCTTACATTCAAAGTTCAAACTCGATTCCAGCCGACGCGAAACAACGCCTCATGGACGGTGGCAGTTTCTGGGGCGGCGGTGGTGGCGGCAGGGGCTTTGGCCGAAATTGATTTTGGGCTTTAAATATCGATTTCGCCCTCGAACACAAAATCCGCCGGACCACTAAGCGTTACGTTTTTGAAATCAGATTCACCCGTTTTCTCAAAGCCGATTTCTAAAGTATCGCCGCCTTCTACATCCACCTTGATGGGCGATGGGGCACCCGTGAGCAAGTGATGCACAAGTGCAGCGGCCACCATGCCAGTACCACAGGCAAGTGTTTCATCCTCCACGCCGCGCTCGAAGGTGCGGATAGAAATGTGATCCGGGGCCAGCACGGCGGCAAAATTTGCATTCGTGCCCGCCGGGGAAAACGCCCGATGCTGGCGGATGGCGGAACCGTGAGTAAACACATCAAATTCATCTAAAGCCTCCGCGCTTGGTAAAAACACCACCGCATGGGGCACACCCGTGTTGGCGAAATGAATGGGTGCTTCGAGTCCTGGCACCTTTGCATCAGCGTCGAGCTTCAGATCTTTCGGCTCGGACATAGCGATGCGCACATCATCTCCGATCATTTCCGCGCCGAGCGTGCCAGCGATGGTTTCAAAGGTGACTTTCTTGAGCACAATCTCCCCAAGATGCGCGGTGAAGCGCCCGAAACAACGTGCGCCATTGCCACACATTTCAGCCTCGCCACCATCCGCATTGTAGTAACGAAAGCGAAAATCCGCGCCCTTTTGGGCAGGCTCTACGGCGAGCAACCCATCCGCACCGATGCCACGGTGGCGATCGCACAGCGCGGCAATCGTGTCGGAATCCAGCGCTGAGGAAAGTGAGAGGTCACGGTTATCGACGACGATGAAATCATTTCCAGCGCCGTTCATTTTGAAGAAGTGGAGTAACATAAGTGGGAAGATTCGGTGGGCGGGGGGAGGGTAGGTGGCTTGCGGAAGGTTCTCAATCTTTTATTCCTGTGGGTCTATAACGGAAGATGGATTTAGCCGCAAAGATGCACAAAAGACGCAAAAAAGGGAGGCTTGTGAGGTGAGGGAGGCGGCAAGCACCCTTCCACAACTATCATTGACAGGGCGACGTGAAATCGCAGAGTCTAAAGGTGTTAAAACTTAGGTCACTACTTCCTCCTTTGGCCGCGCTGGGCATCGGCGGCAGCCGAGGTGAACCTTGGACATATTCATCATCGCTACGTCGAATTTTCTACTTGCCTGCCCGAGCGGATAACCTCACACGTTGTGTTGTCATTCGTAATGACTTGCAAAGTAATCATATAGATTTTATCACTCAAATATATCTGTTTTTGCGACCAACAAAAGCTACTGGGCCACCATCAGAACCGCGAATTTTATCTCGGCCCAAAATTGACAGAGCTGTCGCGCCAATCGGCGCGGCTTGGCGTGTCTTTTTTGGGGGCGCTTCGCGGTGCCTGATGGTGGGGCGCGCTAAGTCCGCGCTCTTTGCTTCCAGTAGCAGCCATTGAACCGCAGTGCATTCACAACCCCCATGAAATATTACACCATTCTGATACTCGCAACGTTCCTGTTGCACTCACCCGGTTTTTCCCAAGAAGAAACAACCGCCAATACAGCCCATATCATTGGCGCTCTCGCCGATGGCACACCGCCACCACCCGAGCCTCCGAAGCCCGGCTTCAACCCTGCTCCCAATGAAATCCTCTCCTCGGAAACGTTTCACCAAGGC
>JAYULG010000281.1:0-10367 GCA_043763755.1 Akkermansiaceae bacterium
ATCAGCGAGGGTCTTGCCTTCGCGAGGGAGTGAAACTTCGAGCGTGCGCTTGTGCTCCAGCACCTCCATGCTGAGGGCGAACTCAGCAGCCGCTACGGCATCTTGCTGGCGGATCAGGATGATTTCCTCCGTGTCTTCCGTCACATCATCCGCCTCATACATTTTGGTGAGTTGCTTGAGCTCCTCGCGCTGGTTTGCGAGGATTTGCTCGCTGCGTTTGAGGCTTTGGCTAGCGGTGCCCTCGGCCGCTTTGCGCCGGACGTTGGTAAAATACGCGTTTTCTTCCTTGGCGATGGCAGCAGCCCGCTGTGCCGTCTCGAGCCGGTGGGGGGCTGTTTCTTGAAGGAGTTTTAATTCACGTTCTGCCTGTGCGAGTGTGATTGCCGTGGCCGCAAGTGCCTTGCGGGAATCTTCGAGTTGATGATCGATAGCCTCGGGATCAAATTTCACCAAAATTTCGCCTTGGCTCACTTTCGCCCCATGAGCAGCGATTTGGAGGATGGTAAAATTTTCCCAAACCGTGGGTGCAAGCGTGACGAGTTGGCAATCTCCCACAGGAAGAATGGTGGCAGTGAAGGTTTTCTCGATCACGAAAGGGCGTTGTTCAATCGTGATTTCGCCACCATGGGACGCGGCTGCGATCAAAACTGGAATGAGGTGAATAGGTGTGATGCGGGCCATGGACTGGCAGCAGTGAACCACGGGCGGAAGAAAAGATCAATCCGCAGCTTTCCCTTTGCGGGCAAGCCAAATCGGCAAGAAGCGTGGGCGCTTGGCATTGGGCGAGGAAGGAACGGTGAATTCGGCGACTTCAAAGCCAGAGCCTTGGAGGCGGCGTGTGAGATTTGCCACCATGCGGGAGCCGGCGATGGCAAGAAGGCCTCCTTGTTGGAGTGCCTCGTAAGCGGCGGATACCCAGCGGCGCTCGTCCACCCAAGTGCGATTCCGCGGGCCTGTAGGTGAAGCATCTAGGTGCACCAAAATAGCGTGCAACGAGCCTTCATGGCGTGCGAGCGCAGCAGGCGTGCAATCATTTCCTATCGAGACTCGGGCATCCGTGAGCAGCGGGCTCTCTGGGAGAAACTCACGATGCCACTCAGCAAGTGCTGCGAGCGGCTCTGCGATGATGAGGCTGGCGCGCTTTTGCGGAAGCTCCTTGGCCACCGCAGCAATCGCATGGCCGAGGCCGAGGCCCATGAACAAAATCTTCGGCTGGCGTGCCGGGCGGAATGGCGCACAAGCCAGCCGGGCAAGCTCTTCTTCGGCGGCGCGGGTGGCGGGACCACAGATTTGCTGGCCATGGACGAGTAGAAATTTCCTGCCATCGTGCTCTTGGAGTGTGAGCGTATTGCCATCCGGAAGCGGCGTTTCAGCGAGTGTGATGCGTGGTTTCATAAATCAGGGACGGGCGAGGACTTAGTGGATGATTGGAGAGATGTCCATCGCAGCTCTCGGAATCTACGGGATCAGGGAAACCCAAAAAGAAAACCTCGACCGCTTGGCCGAGGTTTCTGGGTTTAAGGTTGCAGTGCAAAGCGAGACTTGGCAGCCCCGAGTTATTTAAAGGCTAGCTTTCAAGGCGGACGAAGGTTTGAACCCGACGGACTGTGAAGCAGCGATTTTCATCGACTCCCCAGTCTTCGGGTTACGGCCTTGGCGCGCGGCGCGCTTTTTAACTTCGAATGTTCCGAAGCCGATGATTTGGACTTTCTGATCTTTCTTTACGCCTTTGGCGATGGAGGAGAGAACGGCTTCGAGGGCCTCGTCAGCAGAGCGTTTGGTGGCGTCTTTCCCGAGGGCGATTTGAATGGCATCTATGAGTTCAGCTTTGTTCATGGCAGCCACGTTTCTGAGAATGCTTCTGCCCCTTGGCAAGAGAAAATCTGTTGAAAGCAAAGGGATTTTTCTTAAGTGGCAGCTTGACTTGCACGGTGAATAAACGCTAGGCGCACGGACTGCGTGAACGATCAGGCGCCTTTGAGTGATCTTCCCAGCGCAGCGGTGGAACTCTTGAATCTCCACCTGTCCCTCACTTCTGCGGAGCTTGTGAAATTTTTCACAAATAGGTCTTGCGGAAGTTACGGGCGATTTACTAAAGACCCACGCGCTTGTATCTAGCGAGTTTTCCTCATGCGTTTCACTCTCACCACGCTTGCTCTCAGTTTCATGGGCCTCACTCCAGCCTTTGCAGCGGCGGGTGGGCATGACCCCTTGCCTGCGTATGCTGAGGAAATTTTACGCATTGGCCCATTCATCATCACAAACTCGATGCTGATGGTGTGGATCGTGGCTGCCTTCATCATCGTATTTGCCCAACTTGCGACTCGGAAAATGGCGTTGATTCCCAGTGGGTTACAAAATTTCACCGAGTGGCTCGTGGAAAGCCTATACGACTTTTTGGAAGGGATTCTTGGACCAGATCTGGTGAAGAAAACGTTCTGGTTTTTCGGCTCCATCTTCGTGCTGATTTTGTTTGTGAACTGGTTCGGTTTGATCCCCGGTGTGGGCACCTTCGGCTGGGCACTCACGGGTCCAGGAGTGGAGGCAGGTGACAAATTCCGGCCATTCCTCAGAGGGGGAAATGCGGATTTGAACATGACGATTGCGATGTCACTGACCTTTGCAATCCTCTGGTTTTACTGGGCAATCCGCGAGAACGGTCTGAAGGGCTTTTTCGCACACATCTTCGCGCCCAAAGGTGCCTTCAATGGCATCATGAAGGTGATGATGATCTTTGTCTTCGGGTTCGTGGGGATTCTGGAGCTGATATCGATTGCCTTCCGCCCAGTAGCGCTTTCCTTCCGGCTTTACGGCAACGTCTTCGCCGGAGAAAATATCTTGGAAAACATGATGTTGCTCGTCGGCAAATATGAGTGGCTCGCATGGCTTCCACCTATCCCCTTTTACTTTCTGGAAATACTCGTAGGCCTCGTCCAAGCGCTCGTCTTCACCATGCTCACTTCCGTCTTCCTCCGCCTGATCTGTGAGCATGACGACCATGCTCACGACCCCTCGAAAACTCACTGACTCCTTTCTCACCCTGACCATGGCAATGACCGTGGGGAGTGATAAACCACACAACTAAACAAACAGAAACATGCCACTCGAACTCCTCGCGCAAGTCACATCCAGCTTCAACACTTGGCACTTCGCCGTCGCCGCTGCCGCTCTCGGTGTGCCCATCGGCATCGGCCTGCTCGGCGCGAAAGCCGCAGAAGCCACTGGCCGCAATCCCGGCGCAGCAGCAGACATTTTAAAGCTAGCCATCATTCTCGCCGCCCTGATGGAAGGTGTCGTATTCTTCGTCATCTTCCTTGCTAAGTAAGTTTTCCGATTGCGGAGGCTCGGTGCAATCTGAGCCTCCGCTGTCTATTTCAGATTGTATTCTCATTCGCATTTTCTCACCGCCTCTACTCCGATGATTCCGATTTTCGAAACTCTCGCCGCTGCCTCCACCGCCGAATCAGGAAACATCGTCACCGAAATCACGAAAAATTTTAAGGTATATTGGCCATTGCTCGTCAGTCAATTCATCAGCTTCGCCATCGTCATTTTCCTGCTCAAGAAATTCGCCTTTGGCCCGATTCAAGCGATGCTCGAGCAACGCCGCAGCCGCATCGCGGAGGGTGAGGCGAAGCTCAAGAAAATCGAGCTACAGTTGGCGGATTCTGAAAAAACAACCGCAGCAGCCATAGCCAAGGCAAACGAGGAAGCCGTGCGTCTCGTGGAAGAAGCCAAAAGCGGTGCTGCCGTTTTCACCGAGCAAAAAGCACAAGAGGCCATCGCCAGCGCCCAGACGATTCTCGCTAAGGCAGAAGCCGCAGCTCGCGCAGACCGAGACCGCCTTGCCACCGAACTCAAGCGTGAGTTCGGCCGCCTCATCGCCGCGACTACCACCCAAGTCACTGGGAAAATTCTTACTTCCGAGGACCAGAAGCGCATCAACGAAGATGCACTCGCGACCGTCGAGCGTTGATCCCCACGCGGAGTCCCTCATTCACTCTCCATGAAAATTTCAAAAACCGCTGCTGCCTCTGCTCGTCGCTTGTTCGGCCTTTGTCAGACGGACGGTCAGTTTGACGAGGAGAAATTGCGCACGGTGATCTCCAGCCTCGTCGCCGCCGCACCCCGCGATTACAAAGCCATCCTCTCCGCCCTCCAGCGGTTGACGCGCTTGGAATTCGCGCGCCGCGAGGTGACGGTGGAAAGTGCTGCCGCCCTTGACGATGAAACACGCCACCGCGTCGTCGCGGGACTGACGCAGCAATATGGAGCTGGGCTCACTGTTAGCTACCAAGTCACTCCCGAGCTACTCGGAGGCCTGCGCATCCGCGTGGGTAACGATGTGTTCGATGGCTCCGTGAAAGGTCGCCTCGTCCGCCTCGCAAACGCATTTTAAACACAATCACTTTTCCACAAATTTTCCCATAGATAACTTGTCATGAGCAGCATCCTCCAAGAACTCGAGCAACAGATCGCCGGCATTACCTCCTCCGTCGAAAAAACCAATATTGGCATCGTCCGCACCGTGGGTGACGGAGTTGCCAAGGTGGAAGGCCTATCCGATGTCATGCTCAATGAGATGATCGAGTTTGGTGGCGGTGTCACAGGCATGGCGCTCAATCTCGAGGAAAGCGAAGTGGGTGTAGTGCTCTTGGGCGACTACGCCGCCGTCAAACAAGGTGCGGAATGCCGCACCACGGGGAAACTTCTCTCCGTGCCCGTCGGTGAGGCCGTCCTCGGGCGGGTTGTCAATGCGCTGGGTGCCCCCATCGATGGCAAGGGCGATATCGCCGCTGCTGCATTTTATCCGATGGAAAAAATCGCACCGGGCATCATCAAGCGGAAGTCCGTTTCCGTGCCCGTGCAAACCGGCATCATGTCCATTGATGCAATGATCCCCGTGGGCCGTGGCCAGCGCGAACTCATCATTGGAGACCGCGCCACCGGTAAAACCACCATCGCCGTGGACACCATCATTTCCCAAGCGCAGCAAAATAAAGCTGCGGAAAATGGTAAACTGCAAAACCATAAGCCGATGTATTGCATCTACGTCGCCATCGGCCAAAAACTCTCGAACGTCGCCCGGATTCAGAAAATCCTCGGGGATGCAGGTGCGATGGAATACACCACCATTGTTTCCGCATCTGCTTCTGATGCGGCTGCCATGCAATACCTCGCACCCTATGCCGGATGCGCGATCGCCGAGTATTTCATGGATCAAGGGAAGGACTGCCTAATCGTATTTGACGATCTTTCCAAGCACGCCGTCGCCTACCGCCAAGTATCGCTCATCCTCCGCCGCCCCTCTGGCCGGGAAGCCTACCCGGGCGATGTTTTCTATCTCCACAGCCGCTTGCTGGAGCGATCCGCCCGCCTTTCCGAAGCCGCTGGTGGTGGCTCACTCACCGCCCTGCCCATCATCGAGACCCAAGCGGGCGATGTTTCCGCATACATCCCCACCAATGTGATTTCCATCACGGACGGGCAAATCTATCTGGAAACCGACCTTTTCTACCAAGGCATCCGCCCCGCCATTTCCGTGGGACTTTCCGTTTCCCGAGTCGGCTCTGCATGCCAAACCAAGACTATCAAATCCGTGGCTGGCACCACCAAGCTGGACCTTGCCCAGTATCGCGAACTCCAGGCCTTCGCCCAATTCGGCTCGGACTTGGATGCCTCCACCAAGAAGAAGCTTGATCGCGGTGCCCGCATCGTAGAACTCTTCAAACAAAACCAATACAGCCCACTGGCAATGGAAATGGAGTCCATCTATCTCTTCGCCATGCAAAACGGCTACTTCGATGATGTCGCAGTGGCCGATGTGAAACGCTTTCAAGCCGCCCTTGGTGACTTTTTCAACACCCGCAAAGGCGAATTGCTCGATAAAATCCGCAACACCAAGCCGGACTTGAAAAAGGACAAAGAAATGGTCGATGCCGTCAAACAAAGCATCGAAGATTTCAAGACAAGCTGGAAATAAGCCACTTTCCCTTCCTTTAATCTGGGTTCTTGATCCTACTCTCTCGCTCACATGGCTAACCTCCGCGACATCCGCCGCCGCATTAAATCGGTAAAAAACACCGCGCAAATCACCCGCGCGATGCAGCTCGTCGCGGCAGCCAAGATGAAAAAAGCGCAAGACCAGGCCTTAGCTGGGCGCGAGTATTCTTTGAAACTCAATGGGGTCCTCCAAGACATCAGCGAGTCCTTCGGCGAGGCTAGCCACGCATTGTTAGAAAAACGTGAAGGCAGCCGCGAATTAGTCCTCATAATTTCCACCGACAAGGGTCTGTGCGGCCCTATCAATACGAACCTCGCCCGCGCCATTCGCAGCCAAGCATCGCCAGATGCTCACTACGTCACTGTAGGTCGCAAGCTGCGGCTGATGATGGAAAAACTTGGTCGCACTGTCGTCGCAGATTTCTCTGTGAAGGACCCAGTCCCATTTGCAGATGCCCGCTCCATCGCGGCGCTACTTTCCCGCCATTTTACAGATGGGAACTATGATAAAGTTTCCATTGCGTTCACCCGCTTCGTCAACACGCTCAGCCAGACACCGGAAATCGTCCAGCTCCTGCCCGTCATCCCTCCCACTGACCACGGCGATGCCACCGATACGGATGACTTTCTCTTCGAGCCATCCCCTGCGGATGTCCTCACTGCCATCCTCCCGCTTTACATTAACTTTCGAGTTTTCCAAACCTTGTTAGAAGCCCGCGCATCCGAGCATTCCGCCCGCATGGTGGCCATGAAGGCTGCCACTGATAACGCGAAAAAATTCATCAAGGAACTCACCCTCGAATACAACAAACTCCGCCAAGGTGCCATCACCTCGGAACTGCTAGAAATCACCACCGCCATGAAGGCGATGGAATGATACCAATTGCCTCATAAAAGGAATCAACCTAGACTCGCGTCATGAAAGTCGTCACGGAACAAGAAGCCCGCACTCAGCTCAGTGAACTCGCTGATGCTGCTTGGGACAGCCACGATGTGGTAGTGATTGCTCGCGAAGGTGGCCGCTCTACAGTGCTGATGTCTCTCGAATATTATGAAAGTCTGAACGAGACGGCATATCTTTTGCGCTCACCTAAAAACGCCGAGCGGCTCCTCCAATCTGTGAACGAAGTGAGACTTGGCAACAATCTCCAAGAGCGCGAACTCATCGAGCCATGACGATTTGCTTCACTCAGTCTGCTTGGACTGACTATCTCTACTTCCAACAAACCAATAGAAAACTTGCTGTAAAAATCAACTCACTGATCAAAGATGTTTCCCGCTCTCCATTTGACGGAATCGGGAAACCAGAGCTCCTCAAACACTTATCATCAGAACTTTGGTCCCGCAGAATCAATCTCGAACACCGCCTCGTTTATCAAGTTATCGAAGACAAATTGATTATACATCAATGTCGTTATCATTACTGATGAGTCGGTCCACTCCAGTCCGCGAGTAGGATCAGGCAGGGTGAGATTGGGAGCTTCCATCCCCTTTAAATAAATTTCGAAACATACCTAAATGAGCAACACCGGAACCATCGTCCAAATCATCGGCGCCGTCATCGACGCGGATTTCTCCAAAGCTACAAGGCTGCCTGAGATTTATAATGCACTGGAAATCCAATACGTCCTCAATGGCGTGGACACCAAGCTCGTGCTCGAAGTGCAACAACACTTGGGCGATAACTGGGTGCGCGCCGTCGCCATGTCCACCACAGATGGACTCAAGCGTGGCATGACTCTCACCGACCTCGGCCAACCGATTTCTGTGCCTGTGGGTAAACAAGTGCTCGGGCGTATTTTCAACGTCACGGGTGATCTTGTGGATGAAAACGTGCCGCTCGCCGATGCTACCCTGCGCTCACCCATCCACCGCCCGGCGCCCACTCTCACTGAGCAGTCTGCCAACACCGAAGTGCTTCCCACTGGCATCAAAGTCATCGATCTCATTTGCCCTCTCCTCAAAGGTGGTAAGGGCGGGATGTTTGGTGGTGCGGGCGTCGGCAAGACTGTGGTCATCATGGAGCTGATCAATAACATCGCCAAGGCCCACGGCGGTTTCTCCGTCTTTGCCGGTGTGGGTGAGCGGACGCGCGAAGGAAATGACCTCTATTGGGAAATGATTGAGTCCGGAGTCATCGCCACCGAGCGTGACGAACACGGCCACCCGAAACTCGATGAGAAAGGCAACCCCGTCCTCATCGAAGGATCAAAAGTCGCACTCTGCTACGGCCAGATGAACGAGCCTCCAGGTGCCCGTCTTCGCGTTGCGCTTTCTGCCCTGACGATGGCTGAGCATTTTCGCGATGAGGCAAACCAAGACGTGTTGCTCTTCGTCGATAACATTTTCCGGTTCTCCCAAGCAGGTTCCGAGGTCTCCGCCCTCCTTGGCCGGACACCATCCGCCGTGGGATACCAGCCCACTCTTTCCGAGGAAATGGCTGGCCTCCAAGAGCGGATCACTTCCACGAACAAAGGCTCCATCACCTCCATCCAAGCCGTTTACGTGCCTGCAGATGACTTGACGGACCCAGCTCCGGCAAACACTTTCGCCCACCTTGATGCCACCGTCGTCCTTGAGCGCTCGCTGGCTGAGCAGGCACTTTTCCCGGCTGTGGATCCTCTCGCATCCACCTCCAAGGCACTCGCTCCAGAAATCCTTGGAGAGGAGCATTACCGCGTCGCCCGTGGCGTGCAGCAAGTGCTCCAGCGCTACAAAGACCTCCAAGACATCATCGCCATTCTTGGCATGGATGAGCTTTCTGATGATGATAAAATGAGCGTCTTCCGCGCCCGTAAGATCCAGCGCTTTCTCACCCAGCCATTCCATGTGGCCGAGGTGTTCACCAACGTTCCCGGCGTTCTTGTTTCAATTGAGGACACCGTCAGAGGCTTTGCCGAAATTCTCGATGGTAAACTCGACGATGTGCCAGAAGGAAACTTCTACATGAAGGGGAATATCGAAAGCGTCCCGCGTGACTGAGGATTCCAAATTCCCACTCTTGCCATCATGCCCATGCTCCTTGAAATCGTAACTCCAGAGAAAAAGATTTTCACTGGCTCTGTGGAAAACGTTTATCTCCCAGGAGCTGAGGGTGAGCTTGGGATTTTGCCGTCCCATGCAGGGCTTGTGACGGCATTAAAGCCGGGAGTCCTACGCTATCTTTCCCAAGGTAAAGTCGAGTCTTTGGCCATTGGCTCCGGCTTCGCGGAAATCACGGACTCCAAAGTAATCGTGCTCACCGATGCCGCTTTGGGGGAGGCTGAGATTGACGAAAATCACGTAGAAGCTGCGATTGCCCGTGCCAAAGAAAAACTCTCAAGCATCGATCAAAATCTCAACACTGAGGAAGCAGCCTACCTTCAAGAAGTGATCGCACGCTCAGCAGCCGCACTACTCTTCAAGCGCAAGGGTCATTGATCTTCAAAGCCGCGGTGCAATCCTTGCACTTCGCCCTTGCCAAGTCACTCATACTCTGGCCTTTTGGCGCAGATGAACTGATGCGGGCGCATGGAATCCGGTGAGAACCCGGAATAGTCGCGCTGCGGTATCCGATGACGCATCCCCAAAACAGCCAATCTCTGCGCAAGCCGAGGTGAAGGCGGGGATGAGGCGAAAATGGTGAGAAATCGCCATCTTCACAATCGGGAGTCCGAATACTTCGCCCGCCTCAACTCGTCCCGGTGCCGCTCCATTTTCACGAGCCTCAAAGCACCGTGCTGGCCTTTCCGCGTAAGGAAGGTGACGGGAACAGAAACGCAGGCGGGGGAGTTCTCCCTCTCCCAGCGGGCGCTTTGTTCTCATTTTGATTAACCAAACATCATCGAGAACTATGAAATACCATCCATCACGGGTGCTTGCACATGCAGGCACATTCTTCACACTTGCCCTTGCGCAAGCCACCGCAGCCACCGTCACTTTCGAGGGCGTTCCACTTGGCAATCCGAATGGCCCATCCGGCGTTTGGAACGGCCAAGCTGGCAGCGGCGGGCTGGGTATCAGCGGCGCCAATTTTAGCAACTCCTACACCGACTTCGGAGGCGGATTCTACGGTTGGGATGGCTTCGCTTACTCCAATCGAACGGATGCCACCACACTAGGCTTCAGCAACCAATTCAGCGCTTACCCCGGCTCAGGAGCTTTCGGTTCGAGTCAATATGCGCTCGGATATACCAACGCCATCATCACCATAAACATGACAAATTTAGCGGGTAAAGGCGCATACCTCACCAATACCACCTACGCCGCACTTTCCATGCTCAGTGGCGATAGCTTTGCTAAAAAATTCGGCGGGGCATCGGCAAATGATCCTGACTATTTCAAGCTCACCATCAGCGGCTTCGCAGGAGGATCTGCCACTGGCA
>JAYULG010000282.1:0-10335 GCA_043763755.1 Akkermansiaceae bacterium
CTTGAAAATGAATCACAAAGCCACCGCAAGCGAGACACCGTGGAAATCGAATCCGCAAAAGTAGCATCGGATGGCCGCACGGTGGAGCTTGTCCTCGCAGGGATGAAGCCTAGCATGACTCTCAAAGTCAGTTATGATTTGGAGGATAAAAAGGGCGGCATAATGAAGGGCGAACTTCACGCAACGGTTTATGGAGAGTGATTCATTTCGCGAAAGCTGTAGGCGACTCATGCCGTGCAGTGCGAGACTGATCTCGGCCCTCGTTTTTGTTCTAGCCGCGGGATTTTCTCAAGCTGAGCTCGTCGCCACTTTCACGCGGGATGGCGCCACAGACTCGCAGATGGATCGATTTCCCGCGCTGCATGTGCTACCCGGTGAGCCTGCCACCCCGTTTCTTACTGCGGGCGCTTTTGAAGCAGTATGGCGCGGAAAATTGATCATTCCGCGCCGCCAAAGACTGGTCTTTTCATTTGAAGGCGAGGGCATTGCCACCCTCAAGATTGCAGGAAAGGAAGTGCTCGTGAGCGAGGGTGGGCTGCCCGGCAAAGCATCCGAATCCACACGGCTCAATCCCGGTGAACATGAATTTGAACTGACTTATCTCAGTAAGCCGGACGGCAGCGGTGGCTTGCGGGTCTTTTGGCAAGAATTGTCATTTCCGCGCCAAAGCATGCCCGCTTCTGCATTCGTGGCAGACTCTACTGAAGACACAAAGCTTGGAGCGCTGCATCGCCGCGGTCGCTATGTTTTTGCCCATCAAAATTGCACGAAATGCCACACCACTACCGCTGGCCTCGGGTCCACGCCGATGCCGGAGATTGCTGAAATCGCACCGATCATTTTCGGCACCGGTGATCGCACGAGTGAAGAGTGGCTGCGCCGCTGGATGGCTGCGCCACATACCCTCAAGCCCACCTCGCAAATGCCAGATTTGGTGGATACCTCCACCGCTGAAGGTCGCCAACAGGCGAGCGATCTTGCGGCCTACATGGTGAGCCTCAAGATAGGCACCCCGCCATCCATGCCCGCAGATGCCACTTTGGCAAAAGAAGGCGGCATGCATTTTCACGAGCTCGGCTGCGTGGGCTGCCATTACCCACCTGACAAAAGCGAATCAGACTCCTCCCGCGTGCCTCTCAACAACGTCGCCTCCAAGTATCTTCCCGGGGCGCTCACCGCATATTTGAAACAACCGGATGCCATGCACCCTTTTACGAAAATGCCAAACTTCCGGCTCACGGATGCCGAGGCGGCGAGCATTGCTGCGTTTCTAACAACCGCCTCGGAGGGTAAGCAAACTCAACTGACCGATGAGTTTCCCGCCGGCGATATCGCACGCGGAGCCAAGGCTGCCGAGTCACTCCAATGCGGCGTCTGCCACCCGGGCATGCCGATGGCACCCGCCCATGCAGCCGCTCCTCTGGATGCGATTTTTAAAAAGGATTGGGCCGTTGCAGGCTGCGTCGCTTCGATCGACAAACGTGGTAAGTCTCCTCATCTCAATCTTAACGATGCCGACCGCGCCGCACTCATCGCCTTCGCCAAAACCGGCGATTCCTCGCTGCGGCAAGACACCGCTACCGACTACCTCAAGCGCCAGTCCGAAGCTCTGCGGTGCAATGCATGCCACGCGCTAGACCAGCGGGCCGCTGGCCTCAGTGAAACCCACTCGGAAACTGCTGGGCTAATCGCACATTTGCCAAACATCCATGAGCGGGTGGATCAATCCAGACCGCCCCTCACATTTACCGGTGAGATGCTCTACACCACTGCTATCGAAGCAATGCTGGATGGCACGGCCACTCCTCGCCCGCGGCCTTGGCTCGGCATGAGGATGCCATCTTACAGGACTCACGCCAAAGCACTGGCCACGGGCCTTACGCGGGCACATGGCCTCGCGGTGAACAAGCCTGCCGAAGTAAAGGTCGATCCCGAGCTTGCGAAAATTGGCAGAGATCTCACCCACGCCACTGGCTTTGGCTGCACCACTTGCCACGGAGTGGGCGACCTAAAACCCACCGCCGCCTTCGAGGTGGGCGGTGTCAATTTCTCGCTCACACCCTCACGCATCCGGGAAGAATTTTTCTATCGCTGGATGGATAATCCGCTGTCCGTCACGCCGGGCACCAAGATGCCACGGTATTCACAAGACAATAAATCACAGCGCACCGATGTGCTCGGCGGCGATGCCAGTAAACAATTTGAGGCGATCTGGCATTATCTCCACGAGTAGCTTGGGAGCGCTATTAGCCGTGAGATTGAGACTGATTGCTAGCCATGTGCTTTAGGAGACGATCATTGAATTCATCCGCCATGTTGTAGCCGAGGCGGCGCAATTGGTGATCGAGCGCGGCGATGGTGACCATCCTCGCAGTATCGCGTCCTGGGCCTACGGGGATCTCCACGTGGGCAACTTGTTGGCCGAGAATTTCGTAAGTTTTCTGCTGCAGGCCTGAGCGGTCCACCTCGTTCAGATCCGCTTGAGGCTTGAGAGTGACTACGATGTCCAGCCGCTTATCCGGGCGGATGGATGCGAGGCCGTAGAGATTTGCCACGTTGATTATCCCGATGCCACGGATCTCCAGATAGCCGCGTGAAAGGTCAGGCGCGGTAGCCACAAGATCGCCGCCTACATATTTAATGCGCACCATATCATCCGCCACCAGTGAGGCCCCGCGCTCCAGCAGGCCAATGGCCGTTTCTGATTTTCCCGCACCACTCTTGCCTACGATGAGCACGCCGATGCCGCGCATGTCCACCATGCAGCCATGCAGAGTGACACTCGGTGCAAATTCATGCTCAAGCCGGATGGTAGCTGCATTCAGGAAATTCATCGTCACCTGAGATGTGCCCAAGACCGGGATGCCATGTTGCGTGGCTTCCTTCATCAACGAGGCATCCAGCACATTTCCCCGCGCCACCACGATGCATGGAATGTCCCTCTCGCACATCCTGCGGAAGCGGTCCACCCGCATCGCGTCTGGGAGTTTTTTCAAATACGCTAGCTCAGAATTGCCAAGCACCTGCACCCGTTTGCGCGCGAAGTAGGAGAAAAATCCCGCAAGTGCCAGCCCGGGGCGATTCATCGCTGGCTCGCTGATCGGGCGATCAAAGCCGATTTTCTCGCTCAGCAAGGTCAAGCCAAGCGCCACGGTGTGGGCCTCATAAAATTTTTCAACCGAGATGGATGCTACAGTCTTGATGCGGGGTGGCATGGTGAAAACTCAAGCAGAGGATCGCCACCCCGGCACGCGAAATGATACTGGCCGTCATTCCTTTTCATCGACACCGGGGTTGCGCCAACGCGGGAACGTGCTAAAACCCGCCCCAGACCATGCCAAATTACGATTACGAATGTCAGCAATGCGGAAAACGCTTCGAGGTTTTTCAAAGCATGAATGATGCAAAACTCACCGATTGCCCAATACTCGAATGCAATGGCACGGTGAAGCGCCTGCTCGGCACCGGCGGTGGAATCATTTTCAAAGGCGCGGGTTTCTATCAGACAGATTATCGTTCGTCCTCATACCAAGCAGGGGCAAAGGCAGAAAGCAGTGCAAATGCACCTGCCCCAGCACCCGCAGCGGCACCCGCCGCACCGCCGGCCTCCAAGGCAGCGGAGTAGGTGAAGTGAAGCTTGCAAAGGCACCCGCCTTTCTTAGCCTCTCCACACGATGGCTGATTACTCAGATGACTCCTCAAGACCTGGATGCTTCTCTAGGATCATGTCCTTCGTGATCACGATCCTATTTTTCGGCGCAGGAGTTTGTATTTTTCTCGTCGCCCAGCCGCAGGACTTGAGCGACCTCAAGCAAGCCGCCACTGAGAGCACGCCCGCCTCGAATCGGCAGATGAAAGCCGTCCTCCAAAACGCGATTGACCGCGGCTACCCGGTCCCACTCACAGAACCACAGCTCAATCAATGGCTCAGCCAAACCATCATCGGAAAACAAGGAGGCCCCCTCAAGCTGAATGCCTCTTTTAGAAATGTGTGGGTCAGGCTGGATGAAAACATCGCCGAGATCATCATGGAGCGGGAAGTGATGGGCTACGCACTTACCACCTCCATGTTTCTGCAAATCGAAAAACGCATCAGTGCCGAGGGCACGCACACGGAAGTCATCCTCGATGGTGGCCCGTTTCATCCCAGTTTTCCCAAGCCTCCCCGTGGCGGACGCTTCGGGCAGCTCGTCGTCCCGCAAGGGTTTTTGCTGCTGATCATGCCGGCTTACGAGAAGCTGGCCACACTCTTCAAGGAGGAGATCAATCTCGGTTTCCGCGAAATGTCTTCCATCAAAATTGAAAAGGGCAAGCTCGTGCTCGATCCTCGCCCGCAGCCGGAGACTGAATCTCTCATTCCCAACTGATGCTCTCAGATCATGCGCTGCTACCAGCTCGCCCTCGGGATTTTTTGTTCCTTTCTCGCTCAGGCTGAGGAAGTCCCTCGCGCCATCGAGATCGCAGATGCAGCGGCAGCCAGTCCGGCTGCGGGGCAAGTGACGAGCCGCTCAGGGCAGTTCCGCATTTACGGCGGTGACGGACTCACCCGCGCGAGCGCTGCCCTGCTTACCGAGGAAGCGAAAGATGAGCTACTCAGGATGCTCGATGAGACCGATCAATGGGGCGGAAAAATTCCCATCACCCTCCATCTCCATGGCAAGCCCGGAGACCCCATGCCTTTCCGCACTCTCAGCATCCGCCTGCACTACAGCGAGGCTGGCTACGATCTGCGGCTAGATGCCCATCTTTGCCGTGGCCTCGAAATTGAACGCTTTAAATTCACCACCACCTCTTGCCTCCTTTACGAACGCGCCCTCCGCAATAGTCCCCCATCCTCCCCAGACCAGCAACTCACGGTCCCGCCATGGCTCGTCGATGGCCTGCGCGAAGCCTCGGACTGGCGGCTGGACCGCAGCGATCGCAAACTCTACGCCGCTCTCTTCAAACGAGGCGGGCTATTTAAAATCAGCGATCTTTTTTCGATCAGCACAACCGAGTTTGAAGAAATCGATGCAGCCACTCGCGCCGCATTCCGTGTCTCATCTGGCGCACTCGTGATGGCGCTTCTCGAGCAACCGCAAGGCAAAGCTGGGTTCCGCGCATTTCTCTCAGAGGTCGCCACCTTTGAGGGTGAAATGCCCACCCTTTTGCGCAAGCATTTCCCAGAGCTGAATCTGTCCGAGACCAGCCTCGAAAAATGGTGGGGCCTCCAGCTCGCCAACAAAGGTGGGCTCAATCCCCTCACCGAAGTCCTGCCCATCCAGCAGACTGAAAGCGATCTCACAGAGTTACTAAAACTCCATTTCCTCACCCCGGAAGGCATCGCACTGCCCAAGGAACTGAGCGCATGGCCAGAGCTCAGCCCGCTGAAAGAAGCAGAACGAAACGCCGCCACAAGGCCCACCCAAGAGGCACTCGTCCGCCTCAGCTACCGCTGTTTCCCATCCTACCGCCCCATCATCGCAGAGTATCAATTAATCCTCCTCGCCATCGCTTCACAGAAGACCGATGACATTGCATCGCGGCTCGCGTCCGTCCAAGAATCACGCACCACCATGCTTGCCAAGGCCCACCGCGCGCGTGATTTTCTCGATTGGTTTGAAATCACTCGTGCCCGTGAGACAAGCGGTGTCTTTGATGACTACATGCGCCTCAAAGAGCGTCTCAAGGCAAATCCCTTCCGCCGCAAAGATGCTCTTTCGACCTACCTCGACCGCATGGACGCCATCTTCTGCCGCGGCCTGCCCGCCATGGCGCCTGCCGCAGATGAGTCGCTCGCATTTCCCTCATTTCACGATTTGCCACTGCCCGAATGATCTTTCCCAGCGCTTGCGTGAGCGCCCAGTTTTCGCGATGCTCAGCCCATGAGCCAGGATGTCGTCACTCTTTTGCAGCAATTGGTCCGCATCTCTTCGGTAAATCCGGACAATGCACCCGGCACCGATCTCACTGGTGAGGGACGAATTGCCACTTTTCTCGCAGATTGGCTGGAGTCGATAGGCGCGGAGATAGATTTAGAAGAGGTCCTCCCAGGCCGGCCAAACTTGATTGCGCGTTTCGCCCCGCTGGACGGCAGACCAAGAATTTTACTAGGTCCGCACCTCGATACCGTGGGTGTCAGCGGCATGGTCATCGAGCCCTTCAGCGGGGAAATCCGCGATGGAAAAGTATGGGGCCGCGGTGCCTCCGATACGAAAGGCCCGATGGCTGCGATGTTATGGGCACTGCGAGAAAATCGGGAAATTCTCGCGGATTTACCCATCGCCGTGGATTTCGTAGCCCTCATGGGCGAAGAATCGTGCCAATGGGGATCGAAGCATTTCGTAAAACATCATGGCCTCGACTACCAATTTGCACTCGTGGGCGAACCCACATCCATGCAAGTGGTGCACGTCACCAAGGGCTCACTCTGGGCCACGCTGCGGGCCACTGGTAAAGCCGCCCACAGCTCACAGCCTGAGCGTGGAGACAATGCGATTTTAAAATTGGCACGGGCGCTGGACTGCCTAGATCGCCATCTCGGCACGCAGCTCGCCACATTTCTCCACCCTGTGCTAGGCCACTCGACCATGAATGTGGGCATGATCCATGGTGGCTCACGGCCAAATATCGTCCCAGATCTTGCGGAGGCACTCATTGATATCCGCATCACCCCGGCCCTTTCCGCTCAGGGAGGAGCGCTGAAATTACTCACAGAAACCATCGCATTTCACGCACTACCCATCGAGATCATCCTCCCCCATGAAAATCCGCCGATGGAGACACCACCCGCTCACCCGATGATCCTACGCTTGTTAGAAAACGCCACCTCCACGAAATTGGCGGGCGCACCTTGGTTTTCCGATGCAGCCCACCTTTCGTCCGGCGGGATACCGAGCGTCTGCATCGGCCCCGGCTCCATCGATCAAGCGCACACGGTGGATGAGTTCATTTCCCTCACGGATCTCACTCATGGCGCAGAGTTTTTCTCGAGCTTCATCCGCAGTTTGGGGAAGTAAACAGCACACGATGGAAAGGCCCTCCCACTTGCGCGTGAAAAAATTCCACCTACCCTCCTCCGATGCAAAATTGTGCGAATAGCCGCTGTGAAACGCCGCGCTGGATGCGCTGGATTCTCATCAGCGCAGCCGTCTATCACATCCTCTTCGCCGTGGTGGCAAATTTTTGGCCATACCTATGTTTTGATTGGCTGCACATCGCCCGCCCGAATCATGTGATTCTATGGCAAGTTGTAGGAATCGGGATTGGGATCCTAGGTCTTGCATTTCTATTTGCAGCGCGACATCCCACAGATTCATGGGGAATCATACTCGCGGGGATCATTAAATTTAGCCTTGGAATCAGCCTCTTCGTGCTCGAACTCCAGCACCCTACTCCCTCGTCTAGGGCCCTTTGGCTACTCGCACTTGATAGCCTAGTGTGGTTTCCTCCCTTTCTCGCGATCCTATGGGCCAGCCTACGCGCCCATGCCGGCGTCCCCCCCACGCGCAATGAGCCTTACTCGATCTCTGAGGCAGCCGGCAGCTACCAGCTCTCCAGTGGCCAAACATTGGCTGAGGCTTCAGATACTCGTCTCCTCGCACTGGTTTTTCTCCGCCACTTCGGCTGCACTTTCACCCGCCAAATCCTGCGTGGCCTAGAAGGGATCGAAAGAGAAACACGCCAACACGGAGCAGAACTGGTGCTCGTCCACATGCTGCAAAATGGCAAAGAAACCCAGTACCTCGGTGAGCGCAGTGGAGTCACCCGCATCGCAGATCCCCGCTGCGAACTCTACCGCGCCTTCGGCCTTGGCAAGGGCGGTTTTATCGAGCTCTTCGGCCCCCAAGTCTGGTGGCGGGCCGCACTCTCGATCTTCAAGGGCTGCGGCATGGGCCACCTCGCTGGCGATGGCCTCCAGATGCCCGGCGCATTCCTTTTCCACCGCGGGAAAATTGTCGCCGCACAGCCCGCCCATTCATCGTCGGATCTCCCAGACCTCGAGCAATTGTTCAAAACATTGCCGCCACTCACCTCCCCCGCCACGCTCGCCCAATGACATCTCTTGTCGGCAAAACACTGCTGGTCACTGGCGCATCCAGCGGCATCGGGAAGGCACTCTGCGAAAGCCTTCTCGAGCGGGGCGCAAATGTGCTAGGGGTCACTCGCAGGCCCGCTGCCCTTTCTGAAAATGTTTTCCCCATCATTGCAGACCTCACCCAGCGCGATCAAATCACTGCCATTTTCCAAGACCTAGGGAAAATCGATGCACTCGTGAATTGCGCAGGAGTTGCCTACCTTTCACGCATCACGGATGGAAATCCAGCGGACTGGGAAGAAATGTGGCAGGTGAATGTGATGGCACTTTCTCTCTGCTGCCAACTATCGCTGAACCATTTCCCCAAAAGCGGCGGCAGGATCATTAATGTATCATCCATGAGTGGCCATCGTGTGCCTCCCAGCGGCGGATTTTATGCACCTACTAAGTTTGCAGTAAAAGCCATCACCGAGGCTTTACGGTTCGAGCTGAAGTCCACCGATTCGCCCATTCAAGTCGCCTGCGTTTCACCTGGATTTGTCGATACCCCACTGCTCGATCAATACTTCCGCGGGCGTGAGGAAACACTCGCGCAAACGAAGGCAGCCATGAAAATGCTATCTCCTAGCGATGTGGCAGCCGCCATTCTCACCATACTTGAAGCGCCTGCCCACGTCGAAATCGGAGATATACTTATCCGCAGCGCAGAACAACGGATGTGACATGATTTGGCTACGCTCCATTGCGGCGATCATCGCTTGCATGCTTACCTCATGTCTCGATTGCCGGGAAGAAATCTGGCTCGCCGCAGATGGCAGCGGCCGCGTCGATATCTCATATACTTTTCCCGCTGCGGCCGCCGCATTCCAAGGCGGTGAAGATGGAATACGCAAGATGCTTGGGAAACTCCTTGCCGATACCCAAGAGATCCATTCCACAAGCTGTGAAGTTACCACCCTAAATGATCGTCTCACCATTCGCGTGAGGGCGAGCTTCGATTCCGCACTCGACCTCAAAGATAGTTCTGCACAGCGGCAAATGCATCATCTCCCCTCCTCCGCTGCTGGCCTGACGGGAAAAATTGGGGCAAAACTGCGTGGCCGCAGCATTGATTTCAAGCGCACCATTTCCCCCGGTGCAGCCCTACCTGGTTCACGGTTTATGCCAGCCACCCGCTTTCGCGATCACCGCCTTGTTTATATCATCCACCTTCCACTCGCTGCATCCGAATCAAACGCAACTCGCATAGAACATGAAGGTAAAACTCTGATATGGGATTTCCCATTGTATCAAGCGATCCAAAAGCCCGTGACCACACACTTCGTCGCCCCGATTCCGATTCCCAGATGGGTGATGCCCACTGTGATAAGCGGGGCTGTGATCGGGGTGGGGCTTGTCATGCTTGCTATTGAAAAGCTGATACGTCCTAGGCGACCTAGAGGACCTATTTCCCCACTAACGAAGAACTATAGATAAATAATCCAAGAAAAAGATGAGGTGGATTTGTTACCTATAACTTGAACGCCCAATCAGATACGTTTTGCCAACACGCGGTTCTCATATCCTTTTACTTCCTTAAGCCAAGCACTACCCACAGGCACGTTTTGAGATTCACAATAGGCATCCCAGACTGCGCCCCAAGGTAAACTTTTGAATTCTTCCATCATTGCAAGACGCCGAGTGTAGTCACCGGATTCTTCATACTTACGCAAGGCAGGTGGCTCTAACAGAGAAATCAATAAGGCTTTGAGTGTGTTGCGCGTGCCGATCGTCCACGCGGCGATGCGGTTGATGCTAGCATCAAAGAAATCCAGCCCGATGTGCGTGCGCGCTAGCAATTTATTGCGGACAAGTTCTGCTGCAATAGATTGCAACGCATCATCTAGAATGACAACATGATCACTATCCCAACGCACCCCACGGCTAACATGGAGCAGGATTTCTGGCACATACATGAGCACCGAAGAAAGTTTATCTGCAATGCCCTCGGTGGGATGAAAATGCCCGGCATCAAGACATAGCACTTTCTGATTTTTAATGGCGTATCCCATATAAAATTCATGTGAACCCACGACGTAACTCTCACTGCCAAGCCCAAAAAGTTTGCACTCCACAGCATCAAGGTGATGTCGTGCATTGTGCTTCTTTGCGAATACCTGGTCCAGCGAGGCCGCAAGCCGCTGGCGTGGCCCGAGACGATCCACAGGGATGTCTTTGTAGCCATCGGGAATCCACACATTGGTCACTGTGGGCGAACCCAAGGTTTTCCCCATCACCGCGCCGATTTCACGACAGGCAATGCAGTGCTCTATCCAGAA
>JAYULG010000283.1:0-2905 GCA_043763755.1 Akkermansiaceae bacterium
GATCGCGAAATCCTCGCGAAATGGATCGAGCAGGGCGCGGAGTATCAACCGCTGTGGTCATTCGTGCCATTGCCAGAATCCGTAGTTTTGCCGGAAAAGCGGTCTGACTGGGTGAAAAACGAGATCGACCACTTCGTCGCAGCAAGCCACACAGCAGCATCATTGCAAGCTGCCCCTGAAGCATCTCGTGAGCGCTGGCTACGCCGCGCCGCCATCGATTTGACTGGGCTGCCACCCGCACGCGCCGATCTCGATGCATTTCTCACCGACTCAGCGCCGGAAGCGAGGGAGACGGCCGTGGATCGCTTGCTCGCTTCGCCGCGCTATGGCGAAAAAATGGCAGTCGGCTGGCTGGATGTGGCTCGCTACGCAGACTCATTCGGCTATCAATCAGACTTAGAAACCCACGCGTGGCCATACCGCGATTGGGTAATCCGTGCTTTTAATGCAAACCTTCCTTGGGACCAGTTTATGACATGGCAGATCGCGGGTGACTTACTGCCAGACCCCACCCGAGACCAACTCATTGCTACTGCTTTCAACCGCATTCACCGCAAGACGCAGGAGGGCGGCAGTGTGGAGGCCGAATTTCGGCAAGAGGGTATTTCCGATCGGGTCCACACATTCGGTTCGGCATTTCTAGCACTTACTTTTGAGTGTACTCGCTGCCACGACCACAAATATGACCCACTGACGATGAATGACTACTATTCCATGGGTGGGTTTTTCAACTCCATCGATGAATGGGGCTTGCTGCATGGAACAGGAACAATTCAGCCGCATCCACTGCTACCTCTCACAACGCCTGAGCAAGACAAGCAGATCGCCGAGCGAAAGGCCGCCATTTCTGCCGCTGAGCAAGCGATCTCCGTGAAAATTTCGGCAGCCGAGGCCGCCTTCCAAACATGGCTCGCATCGCCCACCGCAGCTCTTGCAGACCTGAGCGGCTCTTACGATCTTGATCAACGGGAGCAAGAAGGATTTACCAACACCGCCGATGCAGGGCGCCCGGCATTGTCCTCGGACAGAAACAAGCTGGTGCCCGGCAAGCGCGGGCAGGCACTATCGTTTACCGGCGATGATCCGCTTTCGCTGGGAAATCACGGTGTGGTGAACCAAGAAGATACTTTTTCCGTAGCATTCTGGCTGAAGCCTGGTAAACCGACGAAGCGGGCATTGGTGTTCCATAACAGCGCGGGGTATGACTCCAATTACAACGGATTCGAGCTGGTGCTGGAAGATGGGAAATTGCGCTGGATGTTCGCCCGCGAGTGGCCGGGCAATTGCATCGCCGTGCGCAGCGGCCTCGCATTTCCCGTGGGTGAGTGGACGCACATCGTCGCTAGTTACGATGGCTCATCGAAGGCAAACGGGCTGAAAATTTCAATCAATGGCAAAGAGGATTTGTCCGAGGTGGTGCGTGATCAATTGACGAAAAATCCTGGTAGTGGCTCCGCCTTCACCTTTGGCGAGCGGCCTCGCGACGCTGGCTTGCGAAATGGCGCAGTGGACGATATCCGGATCTTCACTCGGCCCCTCACCGTCCTAGAAGTCACGGCGCTTCATGAGGAAAAATCGCTTGCAGATGTATTAGTAGCCACCCCACGCGATGAGCGCGGTCTGACATCGCTGCGCAGTTATTATTTTTCCGCCATTGATCCCGGAATGCGCTCAGCAACCGCTGATTTGAAACAAACTCGCCAAGCCCTGACACAGCTTATTGACGGTATTCCAGAGCTCCCCGTGATGCGGGAAATGAATGAGGCTCGCCCCGCAAGAATACTCGCACGCGGTGAATACGGGCATCCCGAAGGTGATCCCCTGCCCCGCAGCACACCGGGCTTTTTACCACCATTTCCCAATAACCAACCCACGAATCGGCTTGGGCTCGCGCGATGGCTCACGGAACCCGATCACCCTCTCACTGGCAGAGTGCAAGTGAACCGAGTGTGGCAACACTTTTTCGGTCGCGGGCTTGTTTTTACATCAGAAAACTTCGGCTCCCAAGGTGAGGCACCCTCACATCCCGAGCTGCTAGATTGGCTAGCTCGCGACTTCATTTCGCACGGCTGGGACATGAAGCGCCTGTGCCGCCAGATCGTCCTCAGCGCAACATACAGCCAAGATTCTAAGGCATCGCTGGAGCTCCGTAAAAAAGATCCTGCTAACATTCAGCTCGCCCGTGGGCCGTCCAAGCGGCTCGGCGGTGAAGATCTCCGGGACCAAGCGCTCGTGTTAGCAGGACTCTTGCAGTCCACGGTCGGCGGGCCGCCAGCTAGGCCGTATTTGCCTGAGTCTGCGCATTGGAAAGTGCTCAACAGCTTTCTCCCAGAATACCAGCGTGACCCAGCTCCTGACATTTATCGGCGTAGCCTCTACACGTTCTGGCGACGCACCGCACCACCGCCGGGCATGCTCGCCTTTGATGTGCCGGGCCGCGATGTTTGCACCGTGCGCCGCCAGCAGACGAACACCCCGCTCCAGCCCTTGGTCATGCTGAATGACCCTCAGTTTGTGGAGGCCTCACGCGGTCTGGCGATCCGTATGATGAGAGAAGGCGGCGCTGATTTCTCATCCCGTGCGCGTTGGGTTTTCCGCGAGGTATTGGGTCGCAACGCCACAGATCAAGAAAATGATGTGCTAGAAAAGCTGCACGCTTCCCAGCTTGAAATTTTCCGCAAAGATCCCGCGCAAGCTGATTTATACCTCAAAGTTGGCGATCTCGCTGCGCCGCCAGCAATTCCCGCCGTGGATCTGGCCGCTGCCACCGTCCTCGCCAATGCCATCCTCAACCTCGACGAAGCCATCACTCTCCGCTAAACCATGGCCACTGAATTCGATCCACTATTTGTCACCCGCCGCCATTTTTTCTCCAAATTGTCAGCCGGGCTTGGCGGGTTTGCGC
>JAYULG010000284.1:0-2880 GCA_043763755.1 Akkermansiaceae bacterium
GTGAAATCCGCCGCAAGAACTTTTGGAATTTTGAAACTCCGCTACCTCAATCATTCTATGATGGCACCACGGGTATTCCGCCGGTGGATCGAGTGATTCGCCAGTTATTGGAAAACGGTTACTGCCATCATATTGAGCGGTTGATGGTCTTGGGGAACTTTATGCTTCTATGCCGAATCAACCCAGACGATGTTTACCGCTGGTTTATGGAAATGTTTGTAGATTCTTATGATTGGGTGATGGTGCCAAATGTTTATGGTATGTCCCAATTCGCCGATGGTGGGACATTTACCACTAAGCCATATTTATCTGGATCAAACTACGTCCTCAAAATGTCTGATGAGCCAAAGGGCGATTGGTGCAAAATCTGGGATGGTCTGTTCTGGACCTTCATCGGGGATCACACTCCGTTTTTCCTGAAAAATCCACGGCTCTCGATGATGGCGAGGAGTTGGGAGAAACAATCCACCGAGAAACACGAATCACATCGGGCAGCGGCTGACGGGTTCTTGGCGAATCTTAAGTAAAACGATTCAGCAATCGGCAAAAGAATAGTTGGAATTCTTCGGATCTCTACGTTGAATCGCCCTCGGAATTCTAATGCTCGCCTTCTCTTCATGCTGGAACAATAGCCGCCACTCGGACGGGGAAAAAATGATCGAGGAGATCGTCGATCTCGGATTTGACCGAATCGAGCTCTCTCATGGCATGACCATTGCCAAACTTCCTGGAATCCAAAAGGCATATAATCGCGGGATTTTCAAATGCTCGGGAGTGCACAATTTTTTCCCTTCACCCGTAGAGGTCATGATTGATGCGCCGGATGCTTACGAGTTTACATCCCACCGCGCGTTTGACCGCCAGCGGGCGATGGAAATGACGTTGCGCACACTTGATCTGGCCGCTCAATTTGAGGCGGAATATCTCGTGTTGCACATGGGGTCCGTGCCGCTGCGTTCGCAAAAATTTACCAAGCCACTTACGGCCACCGTTTCGCAAGGTTGCCAACGCACGGCTGACTATATCAAAGCGAAAATCGCGTTTGTGAAAAAGCGTGAAAAAATCGGGCCACTTTATTTTAACCGTGCGATTGAGGCACTATCGACCTTGGCGGATCGCGCAGCGGAACTCGGGGTCAAGCTCGCCATCGAGTCTAGATCTCGTTTTGAAGATATGCCGACGGAGCGTGAAATGATGGCTCTTCAAGGGCACTTCGCTAGCCATCCGTGGGTGGGCTATTGGCATGATTTCGGCCATGTGCAGCTCAAGCATAATCTAGGATTACTAGACCATCACCAATGGCTAGATCAGGTGTCCCCCTATCTCATCGGCGGTCATGTGCATGATGTAGAATGGCCCGCACGGGATCACCGCATACCCTTCTCTGGCACACTAGACTACGCGCCTTTACTCGAATTTTTCCCGGTAAACTGCCCATTGATATGGGAGCTGAGCCCCACTCGTGAAGCCTCGGAAATTCGGGTAGCTTTGGCACATTGGAAAAATAAATTTCCAGAACGTTGTTAGAAACTTAGTGCGCATCACTATGCTTTTGCTCCCTCGCCAAGTGAATTTCCAAGGGTTGTTCTGAACTCAATCGCAAGTCGCGCTGGGGGAACGGCAGTGCAATGCCCTGCTCTTCAAAACGCTTCTCGATGATAAGGCGCAAATCGCTAGCCACGACACTTCCATTCGCCGCACCTGCGAGATCTAGCCAGAAATATAGATGAAAGATCAATGCGCTTTCCCCGAAATCTTCAAAGACCACGTAGGGTTCTGGATCTTTACAAATCAACCCATGGCGTGCAGCCGCCTCACTGAGCAACTCCATGACTTTTTGCGGTGATGTACCGTAGGCAACACCCACGCGCAAAGTGCGACGGATTTTGGAATTGGAAAGCGTCCAGTTTGTGACCCGGTTTTCTAAGAATAGCGAGTTCGGCACCAAAGTTTCCATATCCTCCACGTTGCGAATGATCGATGAGCGAGTATTGATTTCCACAACTCTACCAATAAAACCATCTACCTCTAACAAGTCTCCCACACGGACTTTCCTCTCAAATAAAAGTATAATTCCACTGATGAAATTTTTGATCAAGGTTTGCATCCCGAAACCAAAGCCGATGGCCAATGCACCACCGAAAAATGCAAATGCAGTGAGTGGTATGTTCAGCAACGAAAACGAGCCGAGAAGAAGGAAAAATCCAGCAACGAGCATGAGCCAATTCCGCAGAGTCTTAGCTTGGGCTTGCGCAACACGTTTGCGGGAAACTAATACATTTTGAATTCGATTTGCGATGCGTGAGATGACGAAATAACCGAGGGCAAAGAAGAACAACGCACCTAATAACATTCCCAACGTCACCGGAGCCTTGCTGATGACCATTCGCCCATCGATTTCCGCCTTGTTCTCAAATGTCATTAATTCAAATGACCAAATATTTTTCAGTCCTTCCCACGCTTTTAATCTAACTCTTTCTAAATGCGTGCGCAGTCCTTGGGGTTGATTCTCAGGAGCATATTCATCTAGCCAGCGCGTCACCAATCTACGTTGAAGGATGGTCGCTTTGGACAGACGTTGGAGCATAGTGAGCTTTTCAGTTCTTGCCGCCCGTTGTTCGTTGAAGAGTGAGAAAGTAGCATCCTCTGAGCCAATTGATGATGCGCGTGATTCCAGCTTACTGAGATCTGCACTTGTCTCCGTGACCTCACCTGCAATGACGCTCCCCCAAGCGAGAAGACGATCACGGATTTGGGAAAGCGCCGCGATGCGCTCTGCTCGCTCAGTGGGATTTTTTGCCTGAATCACTAGCCGCCGATTCGTATACAGTTTGACGAGGAGATTTTCTAGCTGCACGAGTCCCTCATAACTTTCATGCA
>JAYULG010000285.1:0-10190 GCA_043763755.1 Akkermansiaceae bacterium
GGGAAGCCATGAGTGATTCTGTAGCCCTGCGGACAGACCTTGTCCAGATGGGAAACGGCCCCGAAAGCAAAATCTATATCTTCTTCAATACTTCACACCACAGCCGTAGGGCTTATTTTTTGCATTTACCACTTCCTTGCCAGCGATTACTGCTGCGAGCGCATTTGCGAAGAGTTTCTCAGCGTTTGCGATATCTGAAACATCAGTAGATGCTATAGAATCGATAGCACCATCATAGACTATTACCCCATCTTGGTTGATGATGAAAAGATGCGGTGTCACTTTAGCCGCATAACTTTTTCCGACTATGCCATCGGAATCAATGAGCACCTGAGCTGCCTTGCTTTTCTCCCTCGCGATGCACTCCGTCATCTTCTCAGGGCTACAATATCCTTGGTTGCCTTTTGCAGATGAATTAACGGAAATCCAAACAATACCTTTGGCCGCAGCATCTTCTTGAAGTTTCTGCATGTTGCCGCTTGCGTAGTGCTTCGTGATGAAGGGGCATTCAAAGTTAATCCATTCAAGGACGACGGTTTTACCCTTGTAATCGGCCAGTGAAACAGCCTCACCTCTATTGTTTTTCGCGGTGAAAGCCGGAGCAGGTTTACCGATTTCTTGAGCATGGCCCCTTACGAGTGAAAGAGCACAGACGACGGACGCGAGTAGGATTGATTTCATGGTTTTAGTTTTTAGACGTTGGAGTGGAGGGTGGCGCTCAATTCCTATATCACAAGCAATCGATGAGTAGAAAACTTAATCTATTTTCCAATGTAGCACTATAGGTGATTCTTCCGCGTTGGGAACTAAAACTATTGACAACTCTCTTGTCTCAGCAGCGGCGTCTCCGCTTTTTGGAACTTGCGCAGACCATACATTACCGCCGGATACAAATGAGATCTTTTGGGCTGCATCAATAGTGTTAGGAGTCACCGGAAATACATCATAGTCAGCAGGGTTTGGATTCTTCCCATCACCCATGGTAATCTTTAAATTCAATTGCCCGTTTTGATCAGTTACAACCAGTGGTCCCCATTGTTTGTGTTCCCTTGGGACCATGGTTAACGCTTGGTTGATAAGCTTAGTTTCGAGAGTCAAGGTAGGCGCGCCATTTTCTAACGTGATGCTGAGTTCTGCTTTACCGGGGACGCACGCCTGATCATCACAGGTAAGCCAAGAAACTTTCGCCTTCAAATGAACTATTCCCTCACCCGATGGAGGTGGGGAAAATTTCACGGGGAAGATGACCGTGCCGCTATAGCCGAAGCCCGCGAGTCCACCTCCATTGATACGCTTGGGCAGTGGATGTTCTAGTTCTCCGGCGCTCCATCCAGTGGGTAAATCCCATTTCACGGAAGTCTTCATGCCGCCATCACCTGGGTTCGACCAATAGCTGTGCCATCCCGGATCAATCACGAGACGAATTGCCATCTGGAGCGGTTTGCCAGATTCGTAGGTGCTTGATGAGCTGATCCAGTCCACCTCGCCTTTGCCCGAGCGCACGGCGGCGGAGGCAACAGCACTGAGCGCTGCGATACCCGTTGCAATATAAGTGACAAACATACGGGCAGAATACCCGCAGGTGTTGTTTGATCAAGCGAAGAGGAATCGAGTTATTTCGGCTTACCAACACACCCGCTAACCGCACAATAACGAGGAAACACAAAGCTTGCCTTCTATTACAGGAATTCACGCGTTCTTCATTGGCATTTCACGGAGATGGGCTGAACTCCAGCCATGCCACGCATCCTACTCGTAGAAGATGAACCCGCGATCGCAGACACTCTGATCTATGCCCTCAGCACCGAGTGTTTCGAAGTCGTCCACTCGCTCACTGGAATGAGTGCGCTCACTGCCGCTGCAAATTCATCCTTCGATCTTGCCATTCTAGACATCGGCCTGCCAGACATGACGGGCTTGGACCTTTGCCGCAAACTCCGCGAAAAATCAGCTATTCCTGTGCTTTTTCTCACCGCGCGCCATGCTGAGGTGGATCGCATCCTTGGACTCGAACTCGGTGGTGATGATTACGTCACCAAGCCATTTTCCCCACGGGAAATTGTTGCTCGTGTCCGCGCCATCCTCCGCCGGTCCACCGCCGCTGCAAAACCCGTGTCACACTCCGCTGGCCTCGCTCACGATTCCAATGCCATGCGCATCCAATGCCATGGCCATGAGCTCGATCTCACAGCACACGAATACAAACTCTTACTCGTCCTGATGGAAAAACCGGGGCGCGTCTTCACTCGCGATCAATTGTTAGACAAAGCGTGGCACGACCCCGGCGCAGTCACAGATCGGACTATAGATGCGCATATCAAATCCATCCGCGCCAAGCTCCGTGGCGTGCGTGAAGGCGCAGAGGATCTCATCGAAACTCGCCGGGGCCTTGGTTATTCGCTTTGCCCGTAAATTCCCCCCACACGGCATCATGCGCTTCACCCGAGTCACCCTATTTTTCATCGCCTTCATCATCGCGCTGGGCTTCTACCAACTCGCGCGGCATTTCTTGGCCGATGTAGAACCGCAGACCTACCAAGCAACTGAAGAGGTGATGGTGGATGTCTCAAACGTGCTCGCGGAAATGATTACGAAAGACCTCGCGGAAGGTCGGCTCGCCACTGAAGAGCTACGCAATGCTTTTGGGAACGCCCACCGCCGGCAAATCCACGCGCAGATTTTCGAGCATCTCAAAACCGCCGTGGGCATCCATGTTTATGTGACCGATCCCAAGGGTATCGTCCTTTTCGATTCCGAGGATGGCCGCCGTGAGGGACAGGATTTTTCAACGAAACGCGATGTTTCCCTAACCTTAGGTGGCTACTACGGCGCACGTAGTAGCCGGGAAAGTTCGCTCAATCATCTCACCTCAGTGCTCTACGTGGCCGCGCCCATCGGCGAGTCTCTCAATCCCGTAGGAGTTCTAACCGTCTTCAAGCCCCAGGCCGATATGCGGCCACTCATCCAAGAGCGGCGGCGCATCATCTACCTCGCCTGTGGTCTCATCGGCAGCGGCATCCTTTTTCTCATCACCGCCGTTTTCCTATGGCTCTTCCGTCCCATCGGGAAAATTACCGAGTATGCCAGAGCCATTGAACGCGGCGAGCGCCCTGCGAAACCGAAGATCGGCATCGGTCGCGAGGTCAATACGCTCGCACACGCACTCGATAGCATGCGAGATTCATTGGAAGGCCGCCGCGAAACGGAGCGCTACATCCAGACGCTCACCCACGAGATGAAAAGCCCGCTTGCCGCCATCCGTGGTGCCGCAGAATTGCTGCAAGAGGAATTACCTGCCGCAGACCGCAGGCGTTTCCTTGAAAACATTCTCGCAGAAACATCTCGCAGTGAGCGATTGATTAACTTTCTGTTAGAGCTTGCTGCCATCGAAAGTAAAACGAGTCTTGAGGCAGCGGCAAAGTTGGATTTTCAAACTCTTCTTGCCCGCGCCATCGATGAAGCCCGGCCACGCGCTGATCTCGCCGGGATCAAGCTCCACACCCACGGCATAAGCACCCCTATTCTATTGCGGGGCGATGCATTTATCCTCCGCGCGGCAGTCACAAACTTGTTAGAAAATGCCATCGATTTCTCACCACCTCAAGCCACTATCGAGATTGGTCTTTCCACTACACATACCCACTTGGAACTGACAATCCGCGACTACGGCCTTGGAATTCCAGAGTATGCACGAGAACGCATCTTCGAGCGCTTTTACTCACTCCGCCACCACACGGCAGGCCGCAAAGGCACCGGGCTGGGTCTCACTCTCGTGCGTGAAGCTGCCGAATTGCACGGCGGCACCATCACACTCGCCGCCGCATCCGATGGTGGAACTCTCGCAACCATGACTCTACCTCGCAAAGAGTGATGGTCCTGATCAATCCCATAAAGCAGAGTTTTTTACAAGAATCCGCTTGCCCCACTCTCGTCCCATCGGTAAATCTTTGCCCCACCCGCAAGGGGGCGTTAGCTCAGTTGGTAGAGCACTTGCATGGCATGCAAGGGGTCAGCGGTTCGAATCCGCTACGCTCCACCACTCAGGCTTGGAGCCACATGCTTTCAGATAGTATTCCGAGGCAAAAAGACCGAGCTCGCGTAGGCAAAGTATCGCAGCAAAAGGGGTGCGGGCATAAAATGTGTAAGAAAAAAATGGCAGAGCAGCCAACAACGTAAAACCTGCGGGCACTGCGATCTGCTCAAAGAAACTGGCCGGTGAAAGCGCCCATGCTGTGGAAGGTTCCGAGCTTGAAACGCCCAAAATGGTAGCCGCACCGCCCTTTGAATGCGTGGCAAGTCTGATACTTTAAAACGAGTTCTTCGCTGACAAACCATGTCCTTCCTTCAGAACGATGCGTGGTCAGAAAATAACGGCTCGGCGGGCGCTTCATTCCAGCGTTGCTTGAGGGCGGTTTCCCGGACGTGCTTGGAAACAATCACGTCGGCGGCATCCAGCTCGCTGTTGCTGACGATCCGGACTTTCGGGATCGGCGCGATTTCCTCGCCGACCAGTTCGAAAATCGAGCTGCGGAAATACCCCGCGATTCGGTCGTAAGACTTCGCATTCTTCAACTTCTCCGCAAGGAAGGCATGATCGAGTCGTTCGCGGCGGGAAGAAAAACGTCGGATCATCGGACAAAATGGATTGGCTGAAACACAAGCGATCAGAAGGACTCGGTCTCGCGCACCGCAGTGAGCAACCCTTTGAGATGGCTCATGATTTCGGGAGATTCCTTCATTTCCACGAGTGGTGTGAGTTGCTCCCAGATATGCTTCCAGTCCAGATTCCCAGTCCCCTGACGGACGAGGATTCCCCGAAGGTCCAAACCATCCTGCGGGCGATCCGCGAACGCTTTCATCACAATCAGGTCTTCGGCGCTGCAGATCATCAGATGGGCATCCGCCTCCAGTTCAACCCGTTTGGCCCGGGCGATCGCAATCTCCTCGAAGGGAAGCGCACCGAGGGAGATATCAATGCCGATCCCCGCTGAGGAGCGCAACAGGAGCACGCGGTTGCACAGGGCGAAGTTCGCGCCGTCAGGCACGCGGGATTCATAATCTGCAAGTCATCCGGCAATGAACGGCTCCTCATTGCCGAAGCCCGTGAGCAACGTAATGTCGTCCTCTTTGGTAAATCGCGGTTCTCCCCAATGTTGGACGGCCAAGCCGCCGATCAGGCAAAACCGCCAGTTTCGTTGTTCGCAGAACGATTGGAGTTCCAGGGCTAGGGACGTCAGTTCGTTCATTGGCCGTTACGCAGTTTCATGAACCATCGCTGTTGCTCCACCAGTCCGGATTCAGTTGACGCTGGCCGGTGGGTCACGGCCCACGTTGCGCTTCCGGAGAAGATCTTCATCGACAGCGCCGTGTCCGCCGCCCGGATGTCGGCATCGCGGACCTGTTGCAGCAACGGCGCGGCGCGTTCCTAGCGGGCGACGTGTGCGCGGAGAATTTCTTTTTCGGTCGCAGTCATGTGGAAAACATAAGGTTTTTGACAGGTTTGCCAAGGTGCTATGTTGCCGCGCATTAAGTTTTGTGAAAGCCCTGCTAGGCGTATGCGGCTATGGAGAAGGGGTTTGCAACCCCTTTCACTGGCAAGGAATTCCCGGTAATTCGGTAAAGAAAGGGGTTTTAAACCCCTTCTACTTATTGCACCAAAATCCACAAATCTTGATGCGCGGCAGTATATCTGCCTGCTCACCCCAGCCGCTGGTTCTTCACCAATTCCCGCCGCACCCGCGCGGCGCTGGCTTCCTCCGGGCGCAGGGCTTCGAGGTGGGGGGCGAGGTATTCGCCGATCTCGACAACCCGCTCGCGGCGGGTCATGTCGGCGTAGGAATCCGGGACGTTGAGAGTGAGATGGGTTTGTTAGAACCCCGCCTTCATGCTCAAGTGGAAGTTCGAGGTGCGCTCAGGCGAGATGCCTCGCTTTCTTTCGGGTTTACGATGTGAAGGCAAAGGAGCACTCGGGGTGCCCTGCGATTCTATCGCATGACATGTCACAAATGGCGAGTCAGTGATTGAAAATGAATTCTTTTGAATTCAGCAGCGCCCAGAAAATATCTTCGAGTGCTTCGCGAACAAGAGCCGGTTCTTGTAGCCCGGCAAGGGTAGCGTGGAGTTTTTCTTTTTCAGAGTCTGTCGGGAAACGGGTGAGTGTGGTGAGGTAGAGGTAATCGACAATCTCCGCGGGCGATTTTTTCTCTGCGAGAAGCCTCTCGACTTGCTTGCCTTCGAGGATGCGTTGTTGGGTGGTGTCACCATTGAGCAGGTGCAAAGCTTGCGAAAGATTTGGCTCCATTTTCACCTCACAAGAACACACGGTATTGCGAGTGGCACGCCCGAAGGTGGTGAGGAAATAGCTCGATGTATTTCCATCGGCTATTTGCACTGCCCGTGCGCCGAGCGGAAGGCCTTTAAACTTATTAGGCGTGGCGGTGACTTGGGAGATGGCATCCAGTAGCACTTCTGCGCGGATGCGGCGTATCATCGCGTGGGAGAAATTCCGTGTATCTGTTATATTACTTTCGTTGGTGGTAGTGGCGAGTTGATAGGTGCGTGAGTTACATATATCTCGGACGAGTTTTTTAAAATCATAGTCATAGGAGATAAACTTTTCCGCGAGTTCATTCAATAACTCAGGATTGGATGGAGGATTTGAAACGCGCACATCATCCACCGGATCGACGATGCCGATCCCATTGAAGTGTGCCCACACGATATTGACCACGTTTTTGGCAAACCACGGGTTACCAGGCGAGGCGAGCCAATCTGCGACGGCGACACGGCGTGATTGACTACTCAAATCTGGCGTGGGACCACCGAGAAACTTTGGAATCATATCTACTTTGGAAATAGGGTTTTGGATTTCCCCGCCCTCGTCATAGACGATGCGCTCGCGTGGATCTTCGGCAGGCTTGCGTTTCACTTGGGCGAAAAAGGCGGCGAAGCTATAGTAATCATCCATCGTCCAGCGATCAAATGGATGGTTATGGCATTGAGCACACTGGATGCGAGTGCCCATGAAGACTTGGGCGATGTTTTCGGTGAGTTTTAGAGTGTCTTGCTCGATTTGAAAGTAGTTGGTGGCCGGGCTTGAGAAGGTGCCTCCCTCGGCGGAAAGCAGTTGTTGGACGAGTTGATTGAACGGCATGTTGCCAGCAATACGTTCGCGCAGCCATTGGTAATAATTGAGGGCGGCTTTGTAGGAAACTTGTTTACCATCCGCATTGAAGGTGCGGATTTGCATGAGTTCAGCCCATTTCATGACCCACATTTCCGTGAACTCCTTGCGGCCTAGTAGTTGATCAATGAGAGCCGCGCGTTTTTGCGGATTTCCATCTGCTAGAAATTGTTCCCGCTCCGCAGGTGTTGGCGGAAGGCCGACAATATCGAGGAAGACGCGGCGCAGAAATGATTCATCTCCGGCGAGGGCGGAGGGAATGATGCGCAGAGCGTCGAGTTTCGCGAGCACATGCGCATCCACGTAATTGAATGGCGCGATCTTGGGGCGGATATAGGCAAGATCAGCAGGGACTACGATGGCCTGCGATCCTTCCGTGAAGGTGTGAAAGCGAGCTAGTAAAAATGCCGCGCCTCGGTTTTTAGAGGTAGCAATGCCTGCGCGTGGCTCGATGGAAACAGAATGATCATTCGAGGTGGCAAAGGTCGAAAACGTGGTGACGTCGCGGTCCGTGCCATCGCTGTAGGTGGCGCGGACGGTGAATGGAATGCGCACATCCGGGCCGGTGAGCAGGAGTTTTTGCGGCTGAATCTCGATTTTCAGTGGCTGTGGGATTTCTCCGGTATCGTAGCTGGAGCCATTGTTGATCCACTCGACGAGAGTTTTGTAAAATGGACTGTCTTTTTGGATTAAATTTCCTCCCGTGTGAGGCACAGCACCGGTGGCTTTGGTGATGAGTAGGGATTGTTCTGGCAATGCGTGATTGATGCGGCGGCCTGCCATTTCCTGAGTAAGGCGAAAGTGATCGCCCTTGGGATCGAAACCAAAGAGCGATAAATGGAAGCCATCTTGCCCACGCGCAGAGCCATGGCAGGAGCCAGTATTGCAGCCTGCAGCGGTGATCACCGGCATGACATCAAGCTGGAAGGAGACGGGTCGGGGCTTTGCAGCATCTTTTACCCGCACGGGGACTTGCTGCTTGAGGCTGCGGTATTCGATCAAAAGTTGCGTGTTGCCATTAGCTTTGGGCTGTAGGGCAGATCCTGAAAGCGAAGCCAGTGATGGATCTGAGAGGGTGAAATTTGCCTGGCCCGTGACATCAAGAGTGGACCCATCCTTGAGGTGGGCGATCACGATGACTCGATGGTAATCTACGGCACTTTCAAGATTCACTTCTTTAGGGAACGCCTCGATCGATACAATCTGAGGGTCAGTTGGCGCATCCGAGCGATTCGACTCCCCATGGGCCATCCCGGATAAGGGAAACCCAAAAAGCAAAAGCCAGAAATGCCGCATCTCACACCTACGCAGCCGTCCCTCACGCCATTTCAAATGATTTCCCAGTCTGTTATCGTGACGGCAAAAGGTAGTTAAGTAAGTTTAACAATTTTTTGCACTTTCCTGCTACTGGTGCATTGACAACACCCATGCGACTCCTAGAGTGCGCCCCCCGAGCCGCCTATTGGACTCGGAAAATGAACATCTATTGAGGCCCAGCCATGAGCAAACGTACCTACCAGCCATCCAAGCGCACACGGAAAAACCAATTCGGCTTCCGGGCTCGCATGGCCACCAAATCCGGTCGCGATATTATCCGCCGCCGCCGCCAAAAGGGCCGTAAGCGCCTCGTTCCTAAGGGCGTCGAGATTCAATACAGCCGCCACACGACGCAGCACAACTGATCCCCTGCCCTGCTCGGGGTGCGCTGAGTGGTTCTACAAATTTCCGCGATGCGTCTTCCGAGGAAATGCAGCATTACAAACCGCGCTGACTTTGCGCGGGTGAAGTCCAAGGGGCAGGCGAAAGCGGGCAGGTTTATTATTTTAAGCACCTTGGCTGATCCTTCACTGGATACCATTCGGACGGGTTTCATCACCACGCGCCGTTGTGGTAAGGCTCATGATCGAGTTCTGCTGAGGAGGCGCTTTAGATCCTTCGTCCAGTCTTACGGCCCAACTTTTTTTGATTTAAAGCGATATCTTGTGACCATCGCGCGTGCCGATGCGAGCACCGCGACCTATGCCGAACTCGAAGCAGATTGGCTACGGCAAGCACGCAGGCTTGGTCTCGTCCCGCGACCCGGAAATCCACCATGATCGCCCGCTTCATCACTTTCGTGATCCGCACCCTCATCCATTTCTACCAGCGGATCCTCAATCCGATGCTCAAAGCCTGCGGTGGTCCGGGAATGGGATGCCGCTACCATCCCACGTGTTCACACTACTTTTTAGAGGCAGTAGAGACGCATGGTCCAGCCCGCGGATCTTGGATGGGATTTTGTAGGATTTTTCGCTGTCAACCATGGGGGGGCAGCGGCTATGACCCCGTCCCAACGCGTGAAAAGTTGGCAACTGGAAAACATTGCTCTGCCTGCCGCTGCGATTCTTCTCAATCATAGACCTGCCATTTTTCCAATTCATCTCTTCCATGTACGATCGTAAAACTTGGGTTGTCCTTTCCGTCTGCGGTGCCCTGCTCGTTGCAAATTTCTATTTTGCGCAGCAGAATCAAAGAGCCGTTAACGAAAAGCTAGCCCGCGAGGAAGTGGCTCGCAAGGCTGCCGCACCCGCCAAAGACCCTGCCGCCATCACGACCACCGCAGAGCTTACGGTGGAACCTCCTCCACCACCTACTGACGAAGAAATCATCATTCTTGAGAATGATCAGGTAGCCTACTCACTTACCAACATGGGCGGTGGCGTGAAGTTTGCGGATTTCAAAAATGAATTCGTCGTCGGCAGTAAAAGCGAGCGGGTGCGGGTAAATCGCTTCGGTTCAGGACCCATCGGTGGGCTTGCTGGTCCCACTCAAGCACTCGAAAATGTCCCTTACGCCTACAAGGCCGAGGAATCCACCCCAGGGAAAAAGGCGATTTATATCGCCAAGCTACCCTCCGGACTGATTGCCAAAAAAACCTTCAGCCTGATGGAAAGCAAGGAGGTGGGTGCGCCCTATCTATTGGCCTTCGATCTCACGCTAGAAAACACTGCCGTGTCTGCTCAGAATC
>JAYULG010000286.1:0-10156 GCA_043763755.1 Akkermansiaceae bacterium
GCAGGACTCAATCTTCTCGCTGCACCCACACCAGCATAAACTGGAAATAGTTGGTCATTGCCGAAGTTTGTATCATTCCAGATTGGCTGCATCGAATTGAAGCGCTTAAAATGCGGAATCTGCTTCCCAAAGTTCAATTCGTAATGATTGTAACCAAACGTTTCTGAGATTCCTAACTCTTGGCCGGGAAAAATCATAGGCACACCATCCATCGTCCCAGCTACGCTAAAGCGGATCAGTGCCTCCCATGGATCACTGTAGTTTTTCTCGTCATGGGACACATTGTTGATCAGCACTAACCCCTGACCATAAGCACTCCGCCGCGATTCAAAAATATTCCTATAAGCGCTATTTGTAGTAGCACTCGCGAGCGGGAAAACGATGTTTTCATTGAGAATATCGAAGTGGCGATTTGAGCGATAAGTTACTGATCCTCCATCCAGTGATTCACTCATCATCACAAAATTCCACTTTTTACTGCGGGCTGTGTTGATCATATACTCCCATGCTTGCGGCGGCAGTCCTTGACCGAAATCACAGCGGAGCCCATCGATTCCACGGCCATCCCAAGCATAGCGTTGTGCTATTGTTAGACCTGCTTCGGTTGCGCTATTTCGGTTTTGACCATTAGCTCTTGTCTTCTCTAGCCAATACGTCCCGTATTTTGCGAAGTATTGCCATACCTGGCGAGTGGTGTTTCGGTTCTGACCGTTTTGCACGAAATCATCGTTTGTCCAATCACCATCCGCCGCATCGAACCAATCTTCCTCACTGGTATAACTTGAGCGCTCAGGCTCGAAGTCCGTCTCCACAAGCGAATCATATCTCCCAAAAAAAACATCTTTCACATCATTCCATTTCCCGAAATCAAACCGATCCGGACCTGCGGCGATTGCGCCAGCACCTGATGCACGATTCCCATAATTGCCAATCGCAGAAAACACCCGCGCCTCGCGGTTGCGAATCTCGTCGGTCTTGCTCCACGTTTGGCCGTCAGGCTGAAGTAAGTTCACTCCAGCTTGGGCAAGTTCCACATCGAATGCGGTGTGGTTAAACGGGGCATCTAACATAATCCCAACTTGCTTGCCGTCTGCCGCACTTACGAAATTTTGCCATGCTGCCATTGCTGCGTCTCGATTCCCTTGGTTAACCAGATCAGCGTTATTGAATGGGTTGCCAGCGAAGTTCTTCGAGAAAATCGGACTTACCTCGAAAAAGTTTTTTACAGCGTAAGGGCTTCCAGGTTCGTATGGCAGAGTGCCACTTCCCCAACCACCGAACGGCTCGCGTCCATCGCGGGCGGGAGGATGGATCGGTTGAAACCAAAGCCAATTGGCACCAAGCGATGTCAGGTAGTCCAAATCCCAGCGATTGTTTCCATTATGAGGCGCACCTGCCGCGTTATGCATATCCTCAATAGTCGAGCGATTCTCAAATGTTGCATCCGTTGCTTCGATATTCAATACATTGATTTCGTAGAGAGTGATATCTCTGGCATCCTTCGGAGAGATAGTGATCGCATGATCGCGGCGAGTTGCAGGCCCATTTGTATACCAACGCCAGTTTGGATCACCCGCGACTTTCCAGCGAGCAGTGAGCCGATAGGCCCCAGTTTTCTCTCCAAAAAGCGTAAGATTATATGCTCCGGGGCTGGTGACATTCATGACATATGCCTTGTAATAATTTGAATCATTGCCAGCGACGGCTGAGTTGCCATCAGGACCTGTGATTCCATCCGGGTATCCGTCACCATTTGCATCGAGATCGGCCCTATCCCGGCGATTGACATTTGTATAGATCTCCGCCGTCGTTACATACGCCTCGCCGGGTTCGAAGACGATGTTGATTGGGAGAGCATCCCCCGCTATTTCATCAACAAACATTTTTGTGGTGGTATAGTTTGCAGATAAACCATTCACATTAAGCATTGGCTGGCCAATCTGGCCGTTCTGATAGATAAACGTTGAATTATCTGTGCCTGCAATATGATCAGCAAATTTTTCATCGTTGGTCTCTGAGTTCCAGAGTCCGATCTTATACCTGACTTGCGCACCAAGTGGCAAGCCCATGAGGACTCCGGGCATGGTCCCCCGCCACACAGCCGCATTGCCGTTTCCACTATTATCATTTTCACTTCCGTCAAAGATCATTGCTGCGGCACGGCTTGTGCCTGCGGGGACGCCGAGTGCCCCCGATGGCACGGATCCATCAAGAGTATAATAAATGGCACCCGCAGTCGCCCAACGAGTGGCGAGTGAGTTATCCGTGCCAATGTAGCCAGTCTTGGTTCTGATTTGTATGTCATTCCCAGCGAGCGTCCGGTCATTCGCATGATAGATCCAGCCGGGCCGATTGCGGATTGAAAATGGAGCTGCCTGTGCTGTCGCCTCGATAGTAGTGGTTTGCGAGGCTCCATCACTTCCGTATAGATAAGTCGTTTCAGGACTAGCTGCGGCGAAGGTGACGCGGATGTAATATTGAATCACATCGGATGCAGTGATCGAAATAGACGGCAATGCAGCTTTCCAATATTGGTTCAAACCCACGTTCCCATGAAAGCCTAGGTTTAAAGAAGTCCAAGCACTCGCCAATCCACCCCGCGGAATTGTTCGGTAAAACAAAGCTCCTCCAACTTGATTCCCATTTACACCATTGTTTTTGAAGAACCCTTGGTAGATAATTGTGTTATTGTCCTTCACTTCGTAAACAGGACTTCGCATCGTGCTCGATAGTTGACTCTCTGTTAGAGCAGGCAGGTGCCACACATTTCCCGGTGCCGCAAAGATAACTCTCGTGCAACACAAGAAAACTAAAGTGAATAGAAGATACGAAGTTTTCATACTAAAGATTTAATTGGAAAGAGGTGGAGCGATCTCAAGGCGATAAAAACGCTTGAGTTGAATTGCAGAGGGCGCTGCGTCGAATCGCTCAAACGCTGGATTGGGCGCGAGAGTTCTCGTATCCGTATCTGGCAGCAAAGGTGCCCAATCTCGCAAGTTATCACCGTACCAAACACGATAATTGCGGTTTGCAAGTATCGGAAATTCAAGACGAACCGATCCATTGGTTTGTCTCGTCGCTTTCAACTTTGGAAAAGAAGATTGATCCATCAATTGCGGATTAAGCCCCACCAACCATTCGATCCGGTTGGATAGTCCATCTAGATCGGGGTCCCCACTGGGGCCATTTCTCGATTGGAGAATTCCGTCGTCAATTGGGCTCAAGCTATAGAGAACTTCCCAATCATCAGGAAGGCCATCCCGATCTGCATCGTTCACTTTCGTCAGGAGTTCGAGTTCGAAAGTGAATGAACTTGCGGTGCCGTGGAGTTCGACTTGCTCAGTCAGAGCTTGGTTACGAAGGTTTAGTGCATCGGAGATGAAAGGAGGGTTGGCGGAAGGCGCATCATCAATCGCAGTTATGTTGACGACTGCTCCAGAGGTCCCTGCTCCGGCGAAACGCAGACCCGCAGAGACACGATGATCATTACTGATGTTTGACACGAGCTTCAGGCCACCTGAGACGGGCGGGGAACTAAGGTTTTTTTGGCCGTTGACGAGAAGATCTTCGAGGTGAGGTGAGAGGCCGAAGCGAATAAACAAAGCCGTGGCATTTCCTCCAAGGCTATAGGTAGCTCTCAAATGATTTGATAAATTCCCCAAGGTGATAGTCTTGGTAATTTTTAAATCCGGCGAAGTGAAAACCCAACCATTTGCACCCGAGGGAGCGACTGAATAGAGAGAGTTCACATAACTGATTCCAGGGCCTACCGCGAACCAATCTTTGAAGCCCGATGTACGGCGTGCTCCCGTACTTCCAGCAGAATCATCATTGCCTGTGCCTTCTTCCTCAGTTTCACGATCATTGTAGGAGAGAAAATTACCAGTGACCTGATGAACTACGCCATTGATGGGATCTCGCGCCCAAGACGCTGTCATACGGCCGCCTAAGGCCTCGAAAAGCGCAAAAATCCGATCATTTTTCAGCACATATTCATTTTCTCCATCAAGGTCCATATCCTGAGACATCGCTTGAGCAGTGGCAGGCGGATTGCTGGCCCATGCTTGAACGGCTGCATAGACCGACGCGAAACGCATCTGAGATTGGCTAAGCTTTGAGATCAAAGCTAGGGCATTGCTATCCGTATCGGGGCTAATGTAAGCGCCAGTGCTATATTTCGTGAGATCGTTGTTTTGTTGGTTATGGAATGCTGTCAATAAACTTGCAGTGTGCGCTGTGGCTCTCGCAAGCAAACGTGGCGAAGCAATACACAAACTATTATTTAGTGCCGCCACAGAGCTCCACGATAAGCTTGAGATTTTATTATCGTTGAGACTTTGGTTACCAAAGCTCCGGGATGGTGGGAGTGAGGTGCCGGGACGGATTTCGAAAACCTTGTTCAAGAGACCCTCTTCGCGCCCAGTTTGACCATTATACCAGTTACTATAATTTTCTTGGGTAGCATGGTCCACCCAATCTTGGGCGACATTTGCAAGGACGGGCGCACCACGATCAAAAACTCCCCAAACGTCGCCGATGTTATCGCGATCAATATCGATTTGGTGATTGGATATCTGCTGAGGAGTGACGATTTGGATCCATGGTTTGTTCGCTGCCCAGCGAAGGTTCCGATCGTAGGCTGCTGCATTCGCGGAAATGGAGGATTCTTCCCACCAATTTTGGATGACGATCACTTGATCCTGAGTGGTGCTGCGGGATTTGCGGTGGAAAAGATTCCGCCATGGGCCGGAAAAGCCATTGTCGAGATTCTGATAGCGGTAGGATCCAGCTTGGTCATTGATGACGAAACAATTTATGCCGTGATAACGGTTTAGGCGGTAGCCATCATCCGAAAGCGCGATGTCACGGCCTTGCCATTTAAAGAGGTGGCGCATTTGGTCGATAAAAGTATGACTATATCCCATCGCAGCGATCCGTTGAAATACCGCTGAGTCGGCAACGCGTTCTGGGTTCCAAAAGACCTGTGCCGATGGTGCATTCTGATAGATCTTAAACAGCATATCTTGTGCAAGCTGCTTGTTGTCATTGTTATAATCATTTGAAAAATAGCCCACCATGTGATCGCTGAAGGTCGTTCCAAGCAATTCAATATTTCCTGCCTGCATCCTTGATGCAAGACGTTGGTTGAAGGCGGGACCATCGCGCCAAGGTTTATTCACCCCTGGATCCACGGAGGCCCACTGCATGGCACTGGCAAGAGTGGGAGTGAGATGCAACGAGAGTGGCTGGGCAAAAGCTTGATGCGCATCCACCCAGCGATGATAGCCCGTTGAGAAGCCACTATTGATGAGTTTTTGAGTCTCAGCGCCCGGAAGAATCGGTTGATGTCCGTGCGAAAGCAGGATCATTTTGGCAGATCTACGTTGATCTGGGTAAAGTCCGTTTGGATCAGCACTCATCCATCCATTCATTCGGCCATTCGCAATGATGTTTGGCTGAGCACTCCAGTTATCTTCTGAAAGCCAATCATCATTGATTGTGTCCCGCAGATCATTGCGCTCGCCAATGTCGCCTAAGCCAGGGCCGCCGGGGCCTGTGTTATTGGTCCCGTCCCGAGTTGTATAAACTTGGTAGTTCAGTCTGCTGCTCCCATTCCAGCCCGCGTCTAGCAGGGCTTGACGGCTAATTGAAAACTCTGCGGCGTCGATTTCATGATTGAAATAAGCTTTGCCGAATCCGTTAGGCGCATTCTGATCACGAAGCACAACTCCATTTTGCCCGCTTAGTGCTTCATTTGCAGTAGTCGAATTCACCGCTGCATTTGTATCAATATAAACTCGGCCATCGTTCGATTCATAACATGCCACCACCACTTCCCATTTCATTGAGGTAAGTATATCGACGTCATCAGGGAGCGCAGCCTCGCCATTACTTGGGTTTCCTATGTCTATGGCGACATAGATATCTAAATTACCCTGCTCTGCTTGGGGTCTTAAGTCTTGCGTATCCACACGGAAGTAGAAATTGCCATCGGCTCCCCCGTCACGCGCGTAAAAAGCAACAAGGTCACGCGAGCTATCGAACCCATCATATGCGCGGTACACGTCGCCGCCTTGGTTGTTTGAACCCTCTCCTTGAAATTCATCAAACGAAACAATGTCATTTCTTGTCCAATCCGTGAAAGCATTCTCATTGATAGCCTGTCCATGAGCTACAGTGATACCTTGGCCAATAACTATCGAGTTAGCAGGCGGCGGAGTGTTACTGTTAAACAACAATGGTTTGGTACCATTTTGTAGCTCTTGGAGATTTGAAAAGCCGTCCAGGTCCGGGTCTCCAGAAGAAGATTGGTTTAGTTCACCCACTCCACCTGTCCGGAAATTTACCGTTGCGCTTACTAGCGCATCCAGTCCGTTCGTGACTTCCCAGCCATCTGGGAGACCGTCAATATCTGTATCTGAATTGAGCGGATCGGTTTCCGACCAAAGGACGCGGGGATAAGCGTTTGTCGGGAATGCAATTGAGAGTGCGGCACGGTCAATGGCGCGAGATTTGACGTTGGGTTGGTTTGACCCAATGAGATAGCTGGCATTTGCAGGAGCACTCAGATCAAAATCGACGGGGGCTGCATTTGCAGATGCGACGGAGCGCAAATCCACTCTCCCGTTGCCATTCGTATCTTCTTGGCCGTCCGAGGAACGATCTGAATCTGTATCTGAGTTATTAGGGTCAGTTTCTAAAAATCTCGCATTGAGAGGCAGGGAAAACCGATCTACCTGAGACGAGTTATAAACTGTAGTGGCAGATGGGATGATCGAAGTGGCGACATTACTTGCATTGACTAATGCAATATCTACTCTTCCGTTGCGGTTCGCATCTTCTTTACTGTCTAACTTTCCATCATCATCAGTATCTGATTTTGTGGGATCGGTGATGGAGCCTCCGATTTGGTCAGTCCGGCCCCGGTTGAAATCATAGCGCGAATGTGATGACTTATCAGTGGTATTAAAAACCGGAGGATCGATATCCGCGATGAAGTTTTTTGAACCATCGCCATCTGTGTCCGATGTTGTATTTGTATCGCTGATGAATGCAGCGGCAATTCCAGATTCAAGTCCATCAGGAAGCAAATCATCATCCGTATCCGGGTTCACAGGATTGCTGCGCCCGGCGATGCGCCAAAAATGCACCTCGCCATTATTCCATGTTTCAGAATTGCTGGATGGGAGATTTGAGCGAGTTAATTCATTCGCATCAGGGATCCCGTCATCATCGTCGTCACTGTCATTTGCAAGTTCAGGAACGGCCTGCCGGATCACAACGGACACATCTCGGCTTGTAGTTGCAGCGATGGGGCCGCCGTTCAACAGATACGCATCTGCACGCAACCGATGACTGCGTGATGATAAATTCGCCCAGCGAAATTTCCAAATCTTATTAGATCCAATAGCTTCCACTCCGAGAAAATTAATCATTCCCCCACCGGTCTCCGATATGAGATTCACTGTGGCGACTCGCGAGTCCGTATCCACTTGAACTGTGGAGGCACGATCATCCGCAGAAGGATTGGCAAGGGCCGGGAGGACTAACTCATACTGATTTCCATCGCTCCCTACTGCTGGCGGAGTGGTGATTGCCAGAAAGGGCTTTTCACTCACCACAGCTCGCACAACGCGAGTGGCAGTGAGATTCACATTGGTTCTGCTATGAGTGATTTCGAGGTGATGGAGGAAATCAGGACTGCCATTGTAGAGGGATGGAACTGTAAAAGCGAGGGCATGATATTGAGACGTTTCATCCCGAATGATGCTATAACTCGAACGTGTTTGAGCCACTGAGTTTGCATTGCTCCCACTCACGGAGCTACCAATCTTCACAAGGAACTCATTGATCAATTGCTCATTGCTTACATTCACACCAAGGCTCTTGCTGAAGTATGCTTTGAGCACGTAACCTTCGCCGACAGAGTTTCCATCCGCTTGCGGAAATGCGACGAATAGCCGAGTCTCAGGACCCGCTGTGTTTACAGTGCGGGTGAGTGTGGTGTAGTGGCCAGCGATGTCTGATAATGAGTTGTTTTCATTGGATGATACTTCTTTCAGACGGACTCTGACTTGTGCATTTCCATTTGCGGGAATGTTCCGGAAATCGAAACGCCACTCCAGCGGGTAGGTGCTAGTGATGGAAGCGTTTGGCTGCACGGGCGTAGCGCGGACCCACGATTCGGACAAATTGTTATCCCATGCTGAGTTTCCGTTAAGATCCTCAAACGGTTCACTAGGATCGCGGGTGCGATTATTATTGTAATCTGTGAAAGGCTCGAAACCACTGCCATTGCCGTTGAGGACACCGGTCTGCCCATCATTGTTTGTACTCTCAGAATCCACGATATGATACCAAACCTCGCGCACTGTGCGATCTGTGCGGATCACGGAACCATAGCTCTGTTGGTTTAATGTTTCGTTGTTGGTGGGAAATACAATCTCACCAGTTGGCCGCTGGGTATCATAGTAGAATGTGCGATTGAAGGTATTATAGATTGGCGCACCATCTTGTGTTGGATTCAGGTTTCCAAGGCGTTTAATGAAGGCTCTGGCACGCAGAACGTGAAAACCCTCTTCTAATCCCGTTTGCTTGTTCCATGTCCAATTTGCGTATGGTTGACTCGGATTTTGGACGCGAGCGTAGTCATTGTTGGGAAAATATTCGACGGTCGCGGCATTGAATCCAGCAACCTCGAAGCGTGACATCATGCTTTTACTCTTGTTCACTGCCGCAGAGTTTCCCGGGAACCACGAACTGGCACCTTCTTTGAAAATACCAACTTTGTATTTAAAAACTCCAGCGGAAGGTTTCGGCAAATTTGCGCTCATCCACCAATCATTGGAAGCTTCGTTGTGGCTATAATTCATTTGTGTGACTTGGCTGCTCCCCGCTCCCACGCCGCCCGCTCCTTCCGGGTTGCTGCCATCCGTAGTAAAATAAACAAACATTCTAAAACCCGCGCCCACTCCGTTGGGCTTTGCCCAAATTGAGATATTGGTAGTAGATTCATTGTATTGCAGTGGTGGATTGCCGCCCGGCCAACCGCCTGCTGGGGTGCCTCCCACAGCCGTTTCAGGATCATGAAAAAGGAATGAAGCAATGTCGCCACCTTCATTGTCAAAATTATTTGCTGCTACAGGCCCGTTCGCGATTGTGAAAGCCGCAGAACCTATGGTCTTCGAATATGTTTCTGCACCCGGGGAACCTAGTTTATTGCGAGAAGTGTCCTTCGCTGCGAATTTCTCACCATAGATCCGCTGCGAACTCGAGGGAGTTTCGTAACCCAGAAAGACGTCAGTCGCGATACCGGGTGGATTGTCGCGTTTTGCCGGATCAGACCCACTATTATTTAAATCGATACCACCATTTAGCTTAAATAATACACTCTCAGCCGAGCCATCAGCGCTCACCACAAATTTAAGGCTATTTCCATTTGTGATGCGAGGGATGGAAGTCTTATATTTGAAGTCTGTATTGATAAGATCTGGCAAACCATAAGGATTAAAAGCTGGATCTCCATCAGGACCATCTTTGCGCTCAACGGTGATCATGCCCACCCGTTCATTACCATTCTGATAGATCTCGATTTCATTGCCACCTGCACCCGTCCATGCCGCAGCGGAATCTGGATTTTTCCACGAAAAAAGCGAATAGCCGCCGCGCGGGACGATATAACTGTTACTGACGAGGCCCCTGCCGTTGCCGCCATCGCCAAGCGTGATGTAGGATGAAACCATGGAATCTCCGGCAGAAGCATTGCCCCGCGCATACTGGTGAAGATAAGCCCCCGGCGGAAAACTTGTGGTGTAGCTTTGGCCAACGCCGTTAGCGTAGTTATCATTTACCATGACGAGGGCTACAGCACCTGCGGCATCGTTGCTTGCACCGGTGCGCCGATCTATGCGCTCGTAGGCAACGAGGTCTGGGCTTCCACCATAAGCGCCTTTTTGAGTTCCACGGGCGAAGTTTTGGTGAAAATGCATGAGGTTTGACAATCGATTATCGCCGAATTGACCAAGGAATGCGGTATTGGAGTGTCTCGGAAATGCGCCACCGCTCTGGCTAAGAGTTTCCGCTTGGTAATTCCCATCTGTATAAACAAGGGGCATCCCCGCACGAGTAAAATAGAATGCGTGTTGCAACTCACGGC
>JAYULG010000287.1:0-10134 GCA_043763755.1 Akkermansiaceae bacterium
AGAAGAGCTCAAAGAAGTGATTGATGCCAAAGGTGACTGCGAAATGGTGGTTGTGAAGAAAGGAATGAAACGCCAAAAAGTGGTTGAAGAACTAGCAGCCCTTGAAAAGCGCCAAGATGTGGCTCTGCGGCAAATTTTACGATGGCGTGTGCGCTATTTTAGCGATGGAGCTGTGATAGGTAGTCGTGCGTTTATCGAGAAAGTGTTTAAAGACAGCCGTGAACGCTTCGGTGCGAAACGCATGAACGGCGCACGAAAGCTGCGCGGTACTGCCAGCCCTGCGGCTGGGATCCTCTGGTCTGCACGAGATCTTAGAAAAGACATCGGCTGAGAAAAAGATGTGACCCAGTGACCAAGATCACTTCATTAACGTGGGCACAAATAAGTTGGCTAGCAGATCTTGATGTAACTTTAAGAATGTAGAAATCTGTATAAACTTGTGTTTGGAGAGCGGGATTTACCTAATTCCAAAGATCACTTAGCTTGCTGGATGAGGTGAAGCGTGTGCTTGCTATCCTTACTAGTTTTTCATAGTGAATCGTTGATCTCAATCTAACTCTAAAACCATGAACGAAGACCAGCCGCCTCAGCCACTGCCACCCGATGATAGTGTGACACCTCCTGCCTCACCACCGCCATTGGCAAATGGGGTTTTTTTGAGCAATATGACCTCAAATCAATGGGCGATGTCTCTGCATCTCTCGCAGTTGACAAACTTAGTGATTCCCGGCCTAGGAATCGTAGCACCTATCCTCATCTGGCAACTCCAGAAGGCGCGTTTCCCAGAGCTAGATCGACATGGAAAAATGGTGACCAATTGGCTCATTTGCCTACTTATCTTCGTCATCGCTGGATTTGTCGCTTCGATTGCGACGTGCGGAGTCGGGACCATTTTGTTCGTGCCAGTCGTTATTGCTGGGATTGTCTTTCCGATCATCGGTGGGATTCAGGCAAATAAGGGGGTTTTCTGGAAATACCCACTCACCTTTTCCTTCATCAAATGAGCCGTGGGATAATGATCTAACAAGAAGTTGTATGTTTTAGAATCAGCTTTTAGTGTCGCGGGGATGAAGAGCGTTTCGATTGGTTTTGTAGGTGTGGGCAGGATGGGGGCAAACATGGCGCGCCGCCTTGCGGATTTGGGCTACAGGATCACTGCGGTGTATGATTCCCACCTCCCGTCTGCAGAGGCACTGGCCATGGAATTAAACGCTAGTGCTTGCACCACGCTTGCAGATGTCACTGCTCAGTGTGAGGTGATCTTCACGGTTGTGACGGATGATGTGGCAATGCTGCAGATTCTAGCAGGTGAAGATTCTTTGCTCACAAATGCTGCTGGCCGCACATTCATCCATTGCGCCACAGCCAGTCCGGCAGCTCACGAGGCTGCGGAAGCGGCTGCGACGGCTGCAGGAGCATTTACCTTGGCAGCTTGCATGGCATCCAGCATTACCCAAGCGCGGCAAGGCACCCTCTACCTAATGATCGGCGGGGACGCGGCTGTCTTTGCGAAAAACGAAGCGCTGCTTCTCGATCTATCCGCGTCGCTCCGCCACGTAGGCCCCGTAGGCCATGCAGCGATGATCAAGGCACTCGTCAATATGGTGATGAATATCAATACTGCTGGCCTTGCCGAAGGACTAGGCCTCGGTGCGGCATGCGGGCTTGACTTGCCCATCCTTAAAGAAATTTTTTCTCAAACCGGGGCGAATTCACGAGTATTAGAGACCGATGGCGATGACATGATTCTGCGCGAGCACGATTGTTTTTTCTCTGCGGCCCATGCGGCGAAAGACAGCGGCATCGCCAATGCACTGGCCTCTCAAGCGGGTATCAGCGTGCCACTCTCGCTTGCCGCTGAGGCGCAATATCAGCGGATGAGCACGCTCGGCCTCGGGCAACTCGATAAATCTGGCATCGCAGAACTTACATTTCCCGAACGAGGGGGAAACCCAACTGACCCATTAGAATGAGCACTGGCAGCGAGATACGAAATCGGCATCAGGAAGCAATCGATCACACTTTTTACCCCGGCACCCGAGCAAGTGCTTTGGTTATCTTGGGCCACGGTGTGACCGGAAACAAAGACCGGCCATTGCTACTGGCAATTGCCACGGTGTTGTCCGCCCATGGCTGGCCATGTTTGACGTTGTCATACACGGGCAATGGCGCATCGGAGGGGATGTTTGAGGATTCGAATATCACCAAGGAAATTGCAGATCTGCAAGCGGTGCTCGAAACTGTGCCCTGCGATGTCAAGGTCGCCTACATCGGCCATAGCATGGGCGGTGCCGTGGGTGTGCTCACTGCGGCGCGAGACATGCGGATTTTCGCCCTTATATCTCTCGCCGGTATGACTCACACTGCCGCCTTCGCCCAGCGCGAGTTCGGAGAGATCACGCCTGGGGCAGGTTTCATGTGGGATGATGAAAATTGCCCCCTTTCGCAAAAATTCATGGATGATCTCACGCAGATCGGTGACACCCTGCCTGCTGCTGAGGCATTGCCACAACCTTGGTTAATCATACACGGCAGTGAGGATGATATCGTCCCGGTGGAGGATGGGCGCGATGCCTATCAGGCCGCCACCTCGATCAAACAGTGGCTGGAAATTCCGGGTGAAGGGCATTCTTTTAGCGAATCATCATACCCGCAAATCACCCAAATTATAGATGCTTGGCTGTCCCTTCACCTTGCGGAGACAAGTGGCTGGCGCACGTGATCACTCGTTGCTTCGCAGCATGAAGATCTAGGTCATCGCGAGTGCAGGCGATGATGCCGGCGTGAGCACCTTGGGCTCGCTGATGGAGGCGGACGTTATGGGAAATTCTCGTTAGAGTAGATCGAGCACGTCGGCCTGAACGGGGTGGGAGAGGCTTCGATCTCATTTACGAACCGCTGCGACAACGCAGCCACAATCCCGATTCCAATCGGATTTGGGTGTGAGGCAAGGTCGCTTTCGATTTCCTGTTAGGCAATTTCACAATCCCAGACATTGCCGCTACTGATTGCCGAAACATTATCATCGATCGCAGAAGCAGTGATCAAAATAGATCAGCATGGGTTCCTGTCCGGCCGAGAGTTAGTTCAACCTCAGATCTCTTATAGATGAGTAACCAATCAGGTTCCAAATGACAGTCGCGCCACCCGAACCAATTGCCTGTAAGTGCATGATCCCGATTTTTTACGGGAAGAGTTTTTTCGGACAATGAGTGTGCGATCAAGTCCCTCACTTTCTGGAGGTCTTTACCTCTTTTTTGCTGTATCTTGAGATCTTTCCTAAACTGCGTAGTTTGGGTGACTTTCATAAATCCCAACTGGCATAGAGTTCATCTGTCGAAGTGAACTTTTCAATCTCCTCGCCGCGATTTGCCTTTGCAAGTGTGGCCGCCGTGAGGCTGTTTGGAACTCTCAACTCTAAGGGAAATTCCCCTCGCATGGCAATCTGACGGTAAAAAAGCCGGATAGCCTCGGTCGGTGTGAGTCCAAGTGAACTCAAAACTCGCTCCGTGGCCTCCTTGGTGGCAGTATCAATTCTGGCATGGACGACGGTGGAGTTGCTCATGCATGGAATGTATCACAGCCGCAACACGCGGACACGAATTTTCTTGGGAACTTTCTGCGGCATTGTGCCAACTCGAATGACATCGAAACAACATCACTCACCGAGCGGATAAGTGATAAAAGTGAAAATAAGCATTTCGATAGCTACCCGATTCTAACATCCCGCTTCATTGTCCGGGGCATACTTTTTTCCTTGGTGGCATGTGTCGCGCTGTAATCATCCGAGTATGAAGCGCCGAAATGCGATCTTGATCTCTTTGCTCATCAGCTTGGTGTTTGCGGTGTTTTTTTTCTATCCTGCTGGGATGGTGGTGAAGCAGGCATTCGAGGGGACTCGGGCAGATGGCTCGCACTTTTTCACCTTAGAATTTTTCGCCGCAGTATTTCAAAATCCGATCTATCGGGAAGGGCTTTGGAATGCATTTACCCTTGGGATCATCAGCACTGCCGCCACATTGGCCATCGCGTTTCCGCTCGCGCTCATCGGCCATCGCTATGATTTTTTTGCAAAGCCACTTCTCGGCATCTTGGTTCTTGCGCCTATGATTTTACCACCCTTCGTGGGGGCTGTGGGAGTGAAGCAGATGCTGGGTGTGAATGGCGCTCTGAATGCTCTGTTGATCGATCTCGGGTGGATGAGTGCTGCGCTGCCCTATGATTGGCTGGCGAATGTGCGCTTCACCGGCATCGTGCTGATGAACGCGCTGCATCTGTATCCGATTCTCTACATGAACATCGCCGCCGCGCTCTCAAACTTGGATCCTGCTATGGAACAAGCGGCGGAAAACCTCGGGTGCCCACCGTGGAAACGTTTTTTCAGGATCACATTGCCGCTTGCCATGCCGGGTGTGTTTGCAGGTGCATCCATTGTGTTCATCTGGGCCTTCACAGAGCTTGGGGTTCCTCTGGTGTTTGACTTTGCGCGAGTGGCGCCAGTGCAGATTTTCGATGGTCTCAAAGGGCTTGATAAAAATCCGATTCCTTACGCGCTCACAGCCGTGCTTCTGATCGTGGCGGGTGGTGTGTTTGCCTTGTCGAAACTGGTGATCGGCCGCTCCGCCTTAGGAACTGCACCGAGGCCGCAAGGGCGGGCCAAAACAGTCGTGCTCAAGGGTTGGAAATCCGCGCTCTGTAGTGGAATTTTCCTCGGAGTATTTGTCATCGCGGCGATCCCCCATCTAGGCGTGGTCTTGCTTTCTCTGGCCGGTAGATGGTATGGCACTGTGATTCCAGACACGCTCACGCTCAGCCATTATGTCCAAGCGCTGGGCAATGGATTGGTGGTGCCGTCCATTCAGAACAGCCTCGCCTATGCTGGCTGTGCCACGCTCATCGCACTGGCCATCGGGATGAGTGTGGCATGGGTGGTAGTACGCTCGGACTTGAAAACCAGAAATCTCCTAGATGCCATGGTGATGCTTCCTCTAGCAGTGCCGGGGCTGGTGATGGCTTTCGGATACCTTGCCCTCTCACAGGAGGGAAAAGTTTTTCACTTCCTCATTGGTGCGGATGGGAATCCATTTTTTCTCATCGTAATTGCCTACGCCATTCGCCGCCTGCCCTATGTGGTAAGGGCTGCCGTAGCGGGGCTTCAGCAGAGCAATCCTGCGCTCGAGGAAGCTGCTAGATCTCTCGGAGCCAGCCCATTTCGCACGCTCCGGCGAGTGGCTATCCCGCTCATCGGTGCAAATCTCGCAGCGGGTGCCATTCTTGCTTTTGCATTTGCCATGCTCGAGGTGAGCGATAGTCTGATCCTCGCCCAGCAGGCGCAGCACTACCCGATCACCAAGGCCATTTACACGCTTCTGAGCACCTTAGGAAATGGCGCTGAACTCGCTGCAGCACTTGGCGTGTGGGCGATGGTATTCCTCTCCGCCGCCATCATGGGTGCCGCAGTGCTTGGCGGCAAACGCGGTGGATTGTTCAAAGTTTGATATTGGACTTATCTCAACTTGACATAACCCCCGGGAATTTTCTATACGCGGAATAGGCGAGAAATTTTCGCCTGATTTCCCCCCAACGTGTCACAAAGATGCAAGCTTCGGTCCGCGCCCCCCGGTGGGCCGGGGCTGGATGCGCGAAGCGTGGGCGGAAGGATCTGCAGGCTATGGCTTCGGCAGGAAAAAAGCCTGCTGTTTTTCTGAGATTGGTAGCCCGAGTTTTTCCATGACGCTGAGCATATCTTCCCACAGCATGCGTTTTACCTGATTTCCCCCGCCACTTTGCAATAGGTAGCTGGGGTGGTAGCTCACTCGCACAGGTGTCCCCTCAAAATCATGCCACGAGCCTCTCATCGAGGTAACCGTGCCGCTCAAACCCAATAAACCCTCCGCCGCAGTGCCACCAAGAGCGACGATCAACTCGGGCTTCACGATACTGATTTCTGCGCGAATGAACGGCATACAAACGGCCATCTCTTCCGGCGTGGGCTTGCGATTATTCGTCGCTTGATTTGCCGTCGCTGGGCGAAATTTAACGATGTTAGAAATATAGACTTCCTCGCGTGAGAGGCCCATTGCCTTTAAGATATCATTGAGCTTCTGGCCGGCTGGACCGACGAATGGCAGCCGTTCTTTTTCCTCTTGATAACCGGGAGCCTCGCCGATGAGCATCACCCGCGCCTCGGGGTTCCCAGTCGCAAATACCATCGTCTCCCGCAGGCTGCCTAAGGCCCGCGCTGGTGCCCAGTCCTCGGCTTGCGCCCTCAGCGTAGCCAATTGCTCTATCCGGGAAACACCAGTGGGAGCGACTGTGAGCGCGGCTGGCTCGGGTTTACTCGGGACAGGTGTTTCCTCAAAAACGACCGCTACAGATTTCACACCACTGCGGATATGCTCGTGCAGATCCCGCAAACCCGCCCGCGCTCCTTCGTCGAGATGCACGTGGCTCACACCACGCGCGTGCTCGACTTCGAGAAATTCCAGAAAGACATCTACAGGGCGAATCACCCAGCGAAGCTATGCCTCCGCACTCCGCCATGCAACCGCAGGATTTTTCTGAAATCGGGCTTCTGCTTGATCCAAGGTCGGAACCGCTGCATGGTTCCCGCAAGCAGCCCGCATCGCCTCCATGTTTCACCGCTCCACGCCACCTCGCTTACGCACCGCTCCCAGTTGGTATTCCGCGCCTCGCCTTTGGCATACCCTGAAAAAAGCAGCCACCTCAGCAGGCAGAAAAACGTTGCTCACCGCGCTCACGCTCTTCTATTGCCTTCAAGATAAAGACACTCCCACGTGGGCCAAGGGTGTGATCATCGGTGCGCTCGGCTACCTTGTGCTGCCTACCGATATGATCCCAGACATCCTTCCGGGCATCGGCTACGGGGACGATTGGGGGGCAATCGTTGCCGCGCTCGGCACCGTAGCGGCCTACATCAAAGACGAGCATAAGCACAAAGCACTCACCCAACTGGAACGGCTATTAGGTGCGGTTCACCCAGAAACTCCACCAGAATTCATTGAATAAAACGACTCCGTTGCGAGTATCAACTCGTGTCTTGGAAACGATCTGAATCATGAAAGCCATTTCGCTATTTTCTCTCACATTTATATTTTCTGCGGTGGCATGCCTCGCCGGGGTAGAGATCGATATCGAGGGCCTCGGTAAAAACCTCGGTGGCTGGAGCAAGCGTGGGAATCAGGCCGCAGAATATCCTCTATCTGGATCAGTCTATAGGACCTATAAACCAGAAATCAGCCGCACCCCCGAAGGCGGATTGTTCGTTTCCATCCGCATCGATCATGTGCGCGGATGGCTGGCATCGGACGATCACGCGATTCTCGAAATCACCGTGGATCCAAAAGGTAACATCGAGTCTGCGCAATCAAACATCGCCATCCAAGGCCGCTCGATTTCATCCGATATGATTCTTGGCAGTAACGAGGCTGGCAAACAACTCGTGGGGACGGACCGCGCGGTGCAAATTGGCACAGAATTAGTGGCGAATCTCTCCGCCAAGCTTTTGCGAGAGAAGCTAGTGGAAGCCGGACGCGTGTCCTTTCCTGCTGCGCTTCGCCATAACTATAACATGATGTTCCAAGCCATCCTCGTGAAGCAGGCACCCATTGCACTTCCCGCGCCGCTGCCGCCCGCTCCCTATGATTCTGCACAGTCCGGAGCCACGCTTCAGCCGCCCGGTGCTGCGCAAGATTTAAAGATCAATCCATACGCCACACCTGCTGCCGCTGAGATACCCAACAAAAAGTAAGCCCTCCCAGAAGTGTTCCGCATGCTGGCTGCCGTATTCGATTCGGCCGCTTGAAAACGCCCATTGCCTGCGGATGAGATGATTGTAGCGGCACCTCTATGAGTGTCGGTGCGAGTAAGATACTAGAATGAAAAAAGCTCCGTGCAATTCTTGGGTCACGACGCTACAAGCGTTTCATTCGCCTCCGTTCCTTAGAGTCCTTCTGAAAATTCACAAAGGCAGGGAACGACCTCCGGGCGGTCCGCGAGAATGATAAGTGAATGAGCGACCATGAACGGATTTCCGAGCTTCCTATGGACGGCTTGGTTCGCCTCCCATTCGCAATACCATTGCGGAATGCCACGGCCGCTTTAGCGGCACAAACCAAGCGCGAAGCGCATCCCGCATGGCCAAAGGCAAAAAGGTACCTGCCATTTTCAAGACAGGTCCTTAGCTCACAAGCCACAAATCATCATGCACGTCAGCATATCAGATGGAAATTTTATGCCGTAGGAACCTACCCTAGAGACAGATAAACAGAGCGAAAAATTCCGTCTTTATCAGTGTTCTTAATCTGCGTCCATCTGAGGTCATCTGCGGTTAAAGATTCCTAAATTGACAGGATTGGGCGGGGACGCCCGGGCCACCTTTGGATTGAAAATTGAAAGGCTCCGAGGCAGGTGCCAAACTGCGGGCATGAAGAAATTCGTCGTGATTGACCCGGAGATTCTGGGCGGAGAAGCGGTTTTCGCGGGGACGCGGGTGCCGGTGAAGGGCCTGTTCGGCCACCTTGAAGCCGGGGAATCGATCAAGGACTTTCTGGAAGGTTTCCCCGGAGTGTCGCGGGAGCAGGTCATCGCGGTGCTGGAGGAATCCAAGCTCCACGCCCTCGCCGGGATCTGACCGACGAGGATTCTGCTGGATGAGAATCCAGACTGACGACTGCGGCCTTCACTTTCAGTCTCGATCTTCCCAGTAGCTGGGCTTGCGGCTCATGTGGGCAATTGCAACCACTTGAATTTCATCGTCACGGATGCGAAAGACCAGCAAATATGGGAAGACCTCGAAGCGGCATTTTCTTAAATCCCTGCGGAAGCAACGGTACAGCTCGGGATTCGCTGAAATCCGGCTTGCAGTGGCTTTCCATGCTTTGAGGAACCGATCTCGCAAGTCGTTGCTTTCCATTTCATACCACACTGCCGCAGCAAGTCCTTCTTCCAGAACTCCATCCTCATAGATCAGACGCATGATCAAAAGTCTGTGCTGAAGCGTTGGTTGATTTCTTTCCAAAGATCTTCAGACGAAATCATGGTTGCGGTGCCATCATCTATGGATTTCACTCGCCGATCCAACTCTTCTGCCCACTCAGGACTCAGCTGAGAATCATCGTCGTTATCCAAGCTTTCGAGAAGACGTGATGCGATATAAGAGCGGTCTGTCCTTGGGAGGTGCAGTACTTCTTCGATGATTTCAGCCACGGCGATCATGCTCAAAATCCTACCCCAGCGTTGGTGTTTGGCGAGGCTCAATTTTCTGCCGATTGAACAGGCTCCCAGCTGTAGATAATTTACTCCGATCCAACGGCAACTATCTTGAGGCGGGCGGCAGCGGCCAGATACGGCGAATCAAACAGCAACCGAGCCAATAAAACGCGCTGGGGGATAATTTGAAATCCGGGGGTTCTAAACCGAGAGCTTCCTCAACAGTCCCGCGCACAAAGCCCGATCACCCACCTTTGAGTTAATTGAAAGAGCGTGGCCATCTGGCCTTCTTTGACGAGGATCATGTGGCTGCCGCGTTGCCGCACTATTTGCCAGCCGTCCTTGGCGAAAATCTTGATGATTTCCCGCCCGTTGAGTGTGGGTAGGGTTGCCATCAGACGGCGACTTCCACTTGCTGGGTCTCGATGGTGAGTGGCATGCCACGATCTGCCCGCACCTCGAGACAGGCGGCGATCGCTTCACGGATGTTTGTCAGGGCTTCTTGCCGCGTTTCTCCTTGGCTGACGCAACCGGAGATGGATGGGCATTCGGCGATCCAAACTCCGTCTTCGTCACGTTCAAGTGTGGTGAGGCATTTCATATGGAAGAAGCTACGCTTCATTTTGTTTTTTGGGAAGACTCAGTTTTTCCGAAGGCTGGAGGATGGTAATGCCGCTGAGGGTATTCCCCGAGGGAACATCCGGGGAGGGAGGGACCCAGCTTGCTGGGAGGCACCCGGACCGAGATGCAACATTACACCGTCCCGCAGTCGCGGGATCAAATGGCCCCGCAGGCTAGCAGCACGCGTGACAGCACGCAACGGGATGGATACAGGGTGCGGAGCGACGATCTTCGGGTAGGGAGTTGCGAGAACGGGGTGTGGCAAGTTGGATTCTAATGATT
>JAYULG010000288.1:0-2850 GCA_043763755.1 Akkermansiaceae bacterium
AGCAAATGCGGGTAAATGTTTTGCTCAATGCCCGCCAAGGCAGCTCTTCTTTTGACAATCTGCCTCACCCGGTCTGGTGATAAGCCGCCTCCTCGCACACTAAGGAATATATGTGATGATGTCTTTTTGGTAACTAAATCGGATCGCTCGTTCTTGAGATAATCTTCTATCGCATTCAGGGCCTTCATGCCCACTCTGACGATGCGTGTTTTCCCACCTTTCCCCGTGATACGGAGGAAGCGCTCTTCAAAGTCCATCATTTCTAAGCGCGCTTTGCATAACTCAGAAAGCCGCAAACCTGATGAATAGAATAACTCCAAAATCGCCAAATCCCGCCGACCCAAAAAAGTTGTAGGATCGATTGATTCTAATAACTTCGTCAGTTCGTGCGCATGCAATGTCTCTGGTAACAATTGGTCTGGACGTGGTGCGAGCAAAGGTTCTGCGGGATCCATTTCCAGTTTTCCTTTAATCATCAACCAGTGGAAAAACACCTTTAGATGCACTGTGGTGATCCGTAAAGAAGCCGCATTGAGACTCTCTGATTTACGCTGGCTCAAGAATGCTGCGAGATCATCTACACCCACTTCTCGTAATTCGCTAATACGTGGTTTCATCCAGCCAGCTAGTGCATCTAGCGTCTGGCGAATCGATAGCTGATATGCGGCAGATAGCCCCCGCTCGGTCGCTAGATAGCGGATGAATGCGTCACTTTCCTTTTCCATCGGCACGCAGGAGCCTGTGATCTTTCATGCTGTTGCTGCAATTTGAAACTTCAGCATATCATCCGTATCACCTCTTCTTTGCTCAAGCCACTCGCCCGCAGCGTAGCTATTGCAAGTGCCTCGCTGCGCTTTGCAAGCCGCTTCCCCGCTACATCCAACACCAGCCGATGATGCAGATACAGCGGTTCGGGAAAATGGAGTAAGCACTGCAACAAGCGGTGAACATGTGTGGAGTCCAATAGATCCTCACCGCGTGTAACATGAGAAATTTCTTGGAAAGCATCATCCACCACCACAGCGAGGTGGTAGGCCGGGCCGATGTCTTTGCGGGCAAGCACGACATCGCCCAATAAGCGATGATTCACGGAAATTTGGCCATGTCGGAGATCGGTAAAGGTCAGCGGCCCGGTGAGCGCTGCCGCCTTCTCGGCATTGAGCCGCCACGCGTAAGGGATTCCCGCAGCGAGTTTTGCTTTTACATCGGATGGCGCGAGATCACGGCAAGTCCCGGGATAGACGGGGCAATCCTCTCCTTGCGGGGCAGCCCCCATGCGTGACCATTCATCTTGGATCTCGCGGCGGGTGCAAAAACAAGCATAGATCAAATCACGAGTTTTCAATGCCTCCAAAGCCTCGTGATAAAACTGGCTTCGTGAACTTTGCCTCAGCGGCTCTCCCACCCAGGAGAATCCTAGCCATCGCAAGTCCTCCTCAATTCCTTGGTAAAACTCCTCGCGCACCCGGGTGCCATCAATGTCTTCATGCCGCAGTAGGAACTCACCTTTTGCGCCCGCAAGCTCCCACGCCACCTTCGCTGCGAGAGCGTGCCCGAGATGTAGCTTACCTGTTGGGCTAGGGGCAAATCGAGTGCGAATCTGAGGCATTGAATGTTATACTATGCCTTACTGAAAACGAGCTGTCCCTTCTGAAAGTCTGCTTGGATGACGTCTCCATCTATATATTTTCCATCAAGCACATCAAGGCTCAAAGGATCTAGTAAATGATGTTGGATCGCCCGCTTGAGTGGGCGGGCACCATAGATGGGATCATATCCTTGATTTCCGAGGTATTCTTTAGCTTCGGGTGTGAGGGCTAGGGCAAGGCCTTGCTTGGCTAGGCGCTTACGGACGCGGTCTAACTGAAGATCCACGATGGTGGTGATTTCCTCACGTTGTAGGCGATCAAATATAATAACTTCATCGATGCGGTTCAGAAACTCAGGACGGAAGTGCGCGCGTAATGCCTCAGTGACTTTCGCCTCGCGTTGCTCGGCATTCTCCTCGTGGAGGATGAACTGGGAGCCGATGTTTGAAGTCATGATGAGGACCGAGTTTTTAAAATCCACCGTGCGGCCTTGGCCATCCGTGATGCGGCCATCGTCGAGGACTTGGAGTAAAACATTAAACACATCTGGGTGAGCCTTCTCGATCTCATCAAAGAGAATCACGGAGTATGGCTTACGCCTCACTTGCTCGCTGAGTTGGCCGCCTTCGTCATAGCCGACGTAGCCGGGTGGCGCACCGATCAGTCGCGCCACGCTGTGTTTCTCCATGTATTCAGACATATCGATGCGGATCATGGCGGATTCATCATCGAAGAGAAATTCAGCCAAAGCCTTGGACAACTCTGTTTTACCGACGCCTGTAGGACCGAGAAAGATGAATGAGCCGATGGGCCGATTCTCATCTTGCAGGCCGGCACGAGCACGACGGACGGCATTGGAAACTGCGCGGATGGCTTTCTTTTGGCCCACCACGCGCGCCCCCAAGCGGTTTTCCATCTCCACAAGTTTTTGTTTTTCACCCTCTTGCAAGCGATTGACCGGGATGCCCGTCCATGCGGAAACGACGCGTGCGATGTCTTCTTCGGTCACTTCCTCCTTGAGAATCGCGCCCTGGGTTTGCAGGGCGGTGAGTGCTGCTTTTGAGGCATCAAGTTCACGATTCGCCTCGGGTAAATCGCCGTAAGTGATTTGGGAGGCGCGGGTGAGATCGCCAATCCGCTGGGCACGCTCGACATCAGTTTTGAGATTTTCAATTTTCTCTTGGGCAGCGCGGACGTGATCGATGACGGCCTTTTCGTTACGCCATTGCGCCATCAACCCAGAAGATTTCTCGCGCAGGTT
>JAYULG010000289.1:0-10102 GCA_043763755.1 Akkermansiaceae bacterium
TTACCTGATTGGCTACCTGCTTGGGGAGTGGATGGAAATTTGCGCGAGCGGGCGGAAGTTCTGCTACGCTCGTTGCCAAAAGATTACCGCCGGATTTGCCAGCCCATCGGCCCGGTGGCAGAAGGATTTGCCGAGCGGTGGGCATTTGCACCAAAAGATATATCGATTTTCCAAGCGATGTCAGACTATGCAAAAGAGCGCACTGGCGCACACGTGCCGCTGGATGCCTACGATGTGAGCAAACTTCCGCCCGAGTTGGTGACGAAGATCTGGGTGTGCGATGACGAGGGGCTGGAACTCGCGATGGGCACGGAAGTGGCGGTCTTAAAGATCGACCTCGCAGACCGGATGCGAGTGCGCTTCGAAGCCATTGCAAATAGTGATGTGGAACGAAAAGGCATCAGCACTTGGGATGGTGAAAGCCTGCCAGAGCGTGTGGAAACTCCCGGTGGTGCGGCATTTCCTGCTTTGGTAGATGAAGGGAAAACCGTGGGCGTGAGAGCCTTCACCTGTTTCGCAGAAGCAAAGGAATCTCACCGCGCCGGTGGCGCACGGCTGCTGTGCCTCACTCATGCTGAGCAGGTGAATCAGCTTCTGAAAAAGTTTCCGCTAGGGATGATGGCGAAGGTAGAGCTGCCCCGGATAGGTGTGGGTGGGACTGCGGTGAGCGATCTGATTTTGCTGGCGGCGGAGGGTGCGGCTAATCAAGTTTTCCCGAGGTCTCCCGATGCATTCAGAGTGCTCGCACAGGAGGCGCGAGGCCACTGGCACGATGCAGCGAATGCGCTAGGAAAAAGCTTAGATGAGTCAATTGAACTGCTGCCTGGGATCCGTGCATGGATTGTGAAAAATCGCGAGGATCGCAATCTGGGTGACATCGCTGAGGATTTGGAGGAGCAGCTCGCATGGCTATTCCGGCAGCGCTTTGCTTGGCATGGAGGTTTCATCGGATTGCGAGATTATCCCCGGCGCTTAAAGGCGATCCGCTCACGATTAGCGCGCATTTCATCGCTGCCGCTGGTGAAAGATTTGGAAAAAATGGAGCGGCTGCGGAGGCTATGGGTGCCATGGTTTCAGGCTTGGACAGCGCACCCAGAAGACTGCAATCTTTGGCCGCTCGGCTGGATGTTAGAAGAGTATCGGGTCTCGCTTTTTGCCCCAGATGTGGCATTGACGATGAAGGTTTCCGAGAAGCGGGTAGAAGAATCATTAAAAACTGCAAAGCTTCTGTAGGTAGGACGTTTCCCCAGTTGCGTTGTGCAGATGTTGGGTGATGCTCCTAAGTTCCAAAATGAAACGCCGCCATATCTTCTTAGTCTGCGCCTTCGTCGTCACGGGCCTAATTTTAACTGCTTGCCGTAATTCCATGTCTGCCAATTCCCAAACCATGCCTTTGAAGGCGATGAATCAAAAGGTAGATCTTCAGCGTTTCATGGGTGATTGGTATGTGATTGCACACATTCCCACCGTGATCGAAAAAGAGGCCTACAATGCGGTAGAAAGGTATGAACTCGCCGCAGATGGGACGATTGCTACCACCTTCTTTTTTAATAAAGGAGCATCCAATGGCCCGCTCAAAACCTATCATCCGCGAGGATCTATCTATAACTCTGAAACCAATGCAGAATGGCGGATGCAGTTTATTTGGCCGTTCAAAGCTGCATACTTAATTACTTATCTAGATCAAGACTACCAAACGACGGTGATCGGAGTGCCAGACCGTAAATACGCGTGGATTATGGCAAGAACAAAGACGATATCGCCCGCTAAATTGGAAAAAATGGAGGCTCTGCTCAAGGACTCGGGCCATGATATGACTCAACTCCACCGTGTGCCGCAGGAGTGATCATTTGCAAAAGAATGTTACAGTTCGCGGCTCGCATGTTGTTTTAAACTTGCGAGATCGATGAACTCAAGCGCGGACTCGTGAGTGGCCTCCAATACAACCTCTGGCGCGCATCCAGCCTCGAAGGCTTCATGCCAGCGGGCAGCGCACAAACACCATTGGTCACCTGCCTTCAAGCCGGGGAAACCGAATTCTGGACGGGGAGTTTCTAAATCATTTCCCCGTTGTTTCGAGAATGTCAAAAACCGGGCATTCACTCTGGCGCAAACGACATGGATCCCTTGATCGCCTGCCCCTGTGCGGCAGCAGCCATCGCGATGCCAACCTGTGAGTGGATCGGTAGAGCAAGTTTGAAGTATAGTGCCGAGGACGTTCCGTGGTTCGATGGTCATGTTTAAACTATAACTCCCGTGAGCAACTTTCCAAATGGAGAGTTTTAAAATCCTTGGGTTGATTCTTATCGATATTGTCTCGCTTGAGGTGGGTTTTTCAAACAGCCTCCGCAGGTGAAGTTATACTTTAGAATGTTGTTGGTCGTTTTCGTGCTTTGGACGGATGCGTCTGCATCCACCATCATGGTGGTGCCAGTCTTTGAGCCACTAAGCCTTCGCGGGACGGATGGCGATGCCGCTGTGACGGATGTGGGTGAGGCATTGCAAGCCTGCGTGATGGCCCGCCCAATGGCTCTGAGCGGCGCAATGCCGGAGGATCTTGTCACTGCCGTTCGCACTCCGCATCTCATTCCCACGAATAATCCGAACTTCAAAATTCAAGAGAGTAACCTGCTCGTTTTATGCGGCATTTTACTCCACGCAGAAATGTCAGATGCTGGGTTATTCGTAAAAATCGATGTCGCGCAGCTCACTATTCCGTCTGATGTCGATCTCACCACGCGGCAGATTTTGAAATTGGCCATCATCGCTGTGCGGAAAACCCTCGAGCAATACCAGCACCAGCAAAGCAAACAGCTTTTGGTCACTCTCACTATCGAAGGCACTGATGAGACAAAGGCGACTCTACACGAACTTAACTCAACCTTTACCATCGGCGAGGAAGCTGCGGCCCATTGATGACGCGAGGGGCTGCCGCGAGTGCGATGAAATTCGAGTGCGATTCAACGTGACCGCCATCACGGAAGGCGCATACATTCTCGCGAAACGAAGCTATCTATGGGAAATTTCGCCGCCTTTGAACAAAAAATGACTGATGCCGGAATGGGCGTTGCCGCCATCCGCGCCTTTCGCCGCAATTATGAAGCACTGCTTCGCGATGAGACCGGGATGATCCCTGAGGAGTCAATCACGTCTGCCACAGACCTTCCCACACTAGAATCCATCGCCGCTAACACATTACCTGATGCGGCTCTCACAGCCCAGGCAGTGGTCATCAAGCTCAATGGTGGGCTAGGCACTGGCATGGGGCTGCAAGGGCCTAAAAGTCTGCTCTCGGTGAGGGATGGCGTGAATTTTCTCGATCTCATGGTGCGCCAGATTTTAGACCTTCGCGCTACCAGCGGCGCGCCCGTCCGGCTGCTTTTGATGAATAGTTTTAGCACCAGCAAGGACACCCTCGGGCACCTCGAGCGCTACCGTTCAAGTGGCCTCGCAGATGCAGGCGAAGTCGAATTGATGCAGAATCAAATTCCAAAAATCGATGCTGCCACGCGGCTGCCTGTCGAGTGGCCAGCCGATCCCGAGCACGAGTGGTGTCCACCTGGGCATGGAGATCTTTACCCGGCATTGATCGGCAGTGGTTGGCTGGAGAGGTTGCTCTCCGCCGGCGTGAAATATGCCTTCGTTTCAAATTCGGACAACCTTGGTGCGATCCTCGATCCCATCATTTTAAAATATTTCGCAGACTCCGGTGCGCCGTTTCTCATGGAAGTGACGCGCCGCACCGCTGCCGATCGCAAGGGCGGGCACCTTGCAATCAGGAAAGCGGACGGCAGGCTGCTACTGCGCGAGACGGCGCAGACTTTAGAGCAGGATGTGGAGGCATTCCAAGACATTGAGCGGCATTGTTATTTTAATACAAATAATCTTTGGCTACGGCTGGATCTCCTCAAAGAGCAGCTCGCTGCGGATGCTGGCGTGCTGCCTCTGCCAATGATCCGGAACAATAAAACAGTAGATCCGCGTGATAAGAAATCGCCCGCAGTGATCCAGTTAGAAATCGCGATGGGAGCTGCAATCGAGTGCTTCGCAGGGTCCACTGCGCTTGACGTTCCGCGCAGCCGATTTGCCCCGGTTAAGACGACCGCAGATTTGCTCGCGTTGCGCTCAGACGCGTATGAGGTGCTTGCGAATGGCCAAGTCCGGCTTGCTGCTTCCCGGCTTGGCGTGCCTCCTGATGTCTCACTCTCAGACGATTACAAGCTCGTGGATCAAATCGAGCCGCTTGGCACGCCGAGCTTGATCGACTGCCGTTCATTGAAAATCAGCGGACCGATTGAGATCGCAGCGGGTGTGATCATCCAGGGAAATGTGGAAATTTCCAATTCCTCGGACAGCAGGAAGATTCTCGCAGCGGGGATCTACCGGGATAGGCACGTGGAATTCTAACAACTGGGCTTCGACTCATCCGGCATCAATCCATGCTTCCGTGATGACAGGCTTGCCAAGCTGCGCATCTAACTCTATCTGCTCCGCCCCTATGGCATCCATTGGTCCTTTTACATTCCCCCAAGGCGGCTTCGATGCTGTGGTTTTCGATTGCGATGGTACTTTGGTAGATTCCATGCCCGCGCATTTTGAAGCATGGTGTGAAGCGCTGGCTCTCCATGGAGCAGGCGGGATTTTCAAAGAAGATGTCTTCTTCGCAATGGGTGGCAGGCCCACTCTAGACATCGTCGTGGAGCTCAATGACGAGTATGACTTAAAATTAGATCCCGCAGCGGTGGCATTTGCGAAGCGCGAGGCATTTCTTAAGCGCCTCAACACCGTGACCTTGATCGAAGAAGTCGCGAAATTTGCTGAATCCCTCCGTGGTAAAATGCCTCTGGCCATTGCTACTGGCGGGTCCCGGATGGTGATTGAAAAAACTCTCAAAATCGTCGGAATCTCAGATTGGTTTGATGAAGTCGTGACTGCGGATGATGTGGCAGAAGGCAAGCCCGCGCCTGATATTTTCCTGCGTGCGGCTGAGTTGTTAGGCGTGCATCCCACCAAGTGCCTCGCGCTTGAAGATGCACCGGCAGGCATCCTTTCTGCGCAACGCGCTGGCATGCAAGTCATCGCGATCCCCACGCCCCTAGTCTCTAACTTGTTCTAACTGGCCTCAATCTGCTGGCTGAACTCTTAAGCGCATGAATTGTGCTGGTTCGTCGGTCATTGGCATCATGAAATTGTATTGAGGCGCGGTAGCTGTGGAGGCAATGGCAGTCCAAGTGCCAGTGAGTGAAGCGGACCACTCTGCGCCATAGATGAGTCCCGCGACGGTCGTTGGCTGGGAAAACTCGCACCAAAATTTCTCGCCATCATTGTGGATGATTGGGATATCACGGCTTAGCGGGTTTTTTGGATCGAGGCCGAAGGCAAACTCCACAAGGTTCAGCAAGCCATCCTCATCGTAGTCGAAGAGATCTGCGGCATCACCAGTATTGATGCGGGTTCGGAAATGCTTATCACGCCAAATTTCCAATGCGCTGACCACGCGCAGGGAAACAGACTTAGATGCGGTGCGGAGGTAGCTATCTGTCACGACGATGTGCAGTTGAAAATCACCTGCCGCGAGTGCTGTGCCAGCCACAACTCCGCTTTGCGAGAGTGGTAATCCAGCAGGGAGTGAGGCACCCGGCGCGAGCGACCATTGATAGGGTGGGTGTCCGTTTGTGGCCGCGAGAGCGAAGTGATAGGGTTTGAGCTGGCCCGCTTCAGGCAGTGGTCCTGTTGTGATCGATACGGGAGGCATATTTAAAATGGGAAGCAGTGCATTTGCCCAACGAGTTGCCATTTTCTCCTCACCACTTGCATCAGGGTGAACTCTGTCAAAGGTATCTTGATCGACAGAAAACCCAGTGAATTGATCAACTGAAATGACTATAGAATTTGCCGTAGTCTGCGCTTGAGCGAGCAGTGCGATCTGGGAATTGAGCTGTGGTATCGTTGCGCTGTTCGAGTGATTTGTATAGGGTATCACCTGCGCGAGGAGTATTGCTACATTTGGATTTACCACTCGTAGTTTGCCGATGATCGAGGAAAGATCTGCGATGGTGCTCGAAATCGTCTGGCCTTGGATGTGGTCATTACTCCCAAGGTGAATCAGCGCGATGTCCGGAGTGTAAGCGCGTAACCAGGTGGGAAGGTTTGCTGAAATTTCGTCTGCCCGTAATCCCCAGTGGCCTTCATGGTCTGGATCGAAAGTTTTGCCCTGATAGTTTGGCCAAGCTGGGGACCCTCCAAAGTTTGCAGTCATCGATCCGACGAAATCAAAAGGTATGTCATTATCGATTAGCTTTTTCCAAAGACTATAGCGGTAACTGCGATTGCTAGAATTTGATTGTGTGATGGAGTCGCCAATGCAAGCGATGCGCGGGCGGGCTGCTTGTAGTGGTAACATCACAATCCAAGTCAATAACAACGCCGCGATGGATATAACGATCATGCGAGTGATTCGTTATAATTATATAGTTGGCAAAGCTCATGGGTAAGACCTGCAATTTCGCCAGGTCCATGCGCGGCAGAGAGGCTGATGCGGAGGCGGGCAGTGCCTCTCGGCACGGTGGGAAAGCGGATGGCAGGAACGAGAAATCCGGCGTCTTCTAGGTGTTTTGCAGCAGCTATAGTTTTTTCGTTAGAACCGAAGATCTTTGGAATAATGGGAGTGAGCGCTGGAGGGAAAATAGCGATGTGTTCCTGAAGTTGCGCACGTAAGGCGGGGCCCTCAGACGAGCGGATCAACGCGAGTGAGGCAAGTGCCGCATGCGCGAGGCAGGGCGGGGGAGCAGTGGAATAGATGAAGGACCGGGCACGATTTGTGATGAGATCGATCCAATCACGAGATGCCACTAAATAACCACCAGCAAGGCCAGCGGACTTGCTAAGTGTGCCCATTTGAAAAGCGATCCGATTTTGCAGACCTTCTTGCTCGGCAAGTCCCATCCCGTGCGGGCCGAGGATGCCGAAGCCATGTGCTTCATCCAGAAAAAGCTGCGCATCATGACTCTCAGTAAGTTTTACAATTTCTAACAACGGGCATAAATCACCATCCATGCTGAACACAGACTCAGTGATGACGAGGATGCGACAGGAGCTAGATTTCGCGCGGGTAGAAGTGAGTAATTGCCCGAGTTTCTGGAAATCATTGTGAGGAAAAACGCGAAGGGTGGCACCTGATAGATGTGCGGCATCGACGAGGCAGGCATGGCAGAGACGATCCAAGAAAATAAAGTCTGATTTCCCGACGATGGCTGGAATGCTTCCCAGGGCAGTGGCGTATCCCGAAGAAAATGTGAGGGCTGCGGCAGCGTGTTTCGCAGTGGCAAGCGCCTCTTCTAATAAGCGGTGCGGAGGTAATGTCCCACACACGAGGCGGGAGGCGGCGGCTCCTGTGCCATAGCGCTGCACACCTTCGATGAGGGCCGCCGTGATGGTAGGATGGCGAGCGAGTCCGAGGTAATCGTTAGAGGCGAAATTCCACAGCATCCGCCCATCTCGGCTGACCCGGGTGCCCGTGGGGGAATCCAACGAACGTTGCTGGCGCAGGAGTCCGGCTGCCTCGATTTCTAACAAAGACTGGGCAGGAGAGCGCATGGAGCAGATGCAAACTAGTTCCCGGGCAGCGGTCGCTCAAGTGCCCAGCGGAGTAGTAAGGTGGAGTCTTTCCAGACGTTTGGCGTGTTTGACTTGAGCACCACGGCGATGACGGCACGGCCATTCAGCGAGCCACTGGCGACGAGGCAACGGCCAGACGCATTCGTGGTGCCAGTTTTGAGACCATCGCAGTAGGGCAGCGTTTTGAGGATCTTATTGGTGTTTTCTAACAAAATTGAGCGGCCGTTGTTAAAGGTGAAATTAAACGATTTTGTGGCCGTGTAGGAGCGGATCAATGGGCTGCGGTAAACTGCGCGCCCGGCGATCGCCATGTCTCGTGCGGTGGAGTATTGGTTCGGCTCGGTCAGGCCGTGAGGGTTGCGGAAATTGGAGTTCCGCATGCCAAGCGAGGCGGCTTTTTGATTCATCAATGCGGCGAATGATTCTTGGTCGCCACCCACGCTGCGGGCGAGGCAGCGGGCCACGTCGTTCGCGCTTTTGATCATGAGGACTTTGAGTAATTCCCGGCGGCTGTAGGTTTCGCCAGGCTTGATGCCGAGTTTGGTGGGTTCGCAAAGCGCGTCGCTAGCATCCACGGTGACGAGCTGATCAATGTTCCCAGCATCGAGCACACAGAGCGCGGTAAGAATTTTTTGGGTGCTGGCCACGGCCCGCGGTTGATCGGCGTTTTTTGCGTAAAGGACTCTGCCGCTGATGGCATCAATGACGATGGCGCTCTCCGCGACGATGGCGGGAGGCGCGGTTTGTGGGATCGCAGCGATGTGCACTGGGCCTTGCCCTACCGGAGTAGCGACCTGCGGACGTTGCTGGGAGCGTAAATTCAGCGGCGGCGGCGGATTTCCCCCGCATGAACTGCTCAGTGCTGCGGTGATGACGAGCGCGGCGAAGCGCACATAGGACAGGCGAAACATGCAGCGCATCATCCGCATGATTGATCCGGCATCAAGCCGGGATTATGCAATTTTCCGATCACTCGGGCAGGTCTTTGGGCGGCAACAAGCTGCCATCCATTTCCGTGCCGACTTGTGGCAACATAGGTTCTTGGAAATCGATAGGCCCGCCAAAGCCCCAGAAACTGCGCTTGCGGGATCGCTCGAATGCCAGTGCTTGTTCTTGGCCAGTGGGGAGTTTTTTGAGCTCTTTTTCCCGCACTTCCACTACCTTGACTCTCGCAGGTAGGATGCCAGCAAGCGACTGCTCGGTCATCTCGGAAACCTTAGCGACCGCGCCTGAGGATGTTTTTTTGATCATCTCCATTGAGCGAGCGCTGGCATTCCCGAGTGTAGAGCACGAGACGAGGCCAAGCGGACAAAGAAGGAATACAAGGAAAAGCGAGGAGAGGTGGGTTTTCATGGCCAAGGGAGGAAGGCCGGAAACTACCACGCCCGATGCCAATGTCCACCAATCGTTTTTCGTTACAATTTCTTCAGAATGAGAAAATTCCTCACCGGGCGATTCCACGGGCTACGGCGAGAAATCGGGCCGCCGGGAATGGCCGCTGAAACCCAAAGATCCGCCGAGCGTCCGCCATCAAGATTCAGTGCGCTGACGGTGCGCCAACCCGCTGGATTTCCATTCGTGAGGGCTTGAGCAAAAGCCGCGAGGGTGCAGGGCGAGCTGCGTCCGATCCACCATTGCGAGTCTCCATTCCAGAGAATAGCGATCCGCGCGCTGGTCTTGGTGGCATCAAGACCGGTGATTGCTCGGGCATTTTCCACAAGCATCGGCCCCGCTTGGATCAACTCTTGCATCTGCCCGGCGGTCGCTTTCCCAAGCTTTTCCCGGCGGACGATGGCGCTTTTTCCAGACGCGGCTTGATACCACACGCCACTGCCCAAGGATGAAGCATTGTTCCATTGGCCGCGCAAGTAACCGCCAGCCACCACCAGCCCGAGAGGCGTGCCTTGTGGTGTAAAAAAACTCGCATTCACCGCAACGATTCCTCCGGCGGCCTGTCCGGCATTGGCCGCGTCTGGAAATTCTGAACCGGGGCCGCCTGCTTGATCTACCACGCTTAGCTTCGCCACTCGTGAATCGAAGGCTACACCCTCAAAAGTTATCCCTGAAATTTCTCGCTGGCTGAAGCGAGGTGCGGTGCTGGGAGCAGCGGCTGCGCGAGGCTGGGGTGCAGGAGTTGCACCTATGTTTCCACGCTCCGTTTGTGGCGCAGCCACCTGCCCACGGCTTGTGAGAGGGGGCACAGGCACACAAGCAGCCACCATGACAATTGCGCAACCTGCTAGGAAAATCTTCATCGCCCGTGTTCTCACAGCGCCGGCGGCTTTGCAAGTGCGGGCCTCACTCGCCCTTGATGCCGATTCCGAGCAAGGTTTGAAATTTCGGGGCCTCACTCTCTTGATCTGCCACTACCGTCTCAATTTGCTCGAAGCCTGAGTTTTCTAACATCGCTGCAAGATCGCTTTCAGAAAACCCCAGCCAGCGGTCTGCGTAAAGTTCGCGGGCTTCCTCGAAGTGATGCTGGACC
>JAYULG010000290.1:0-10099 GCA_043763755.1 Akkermansiaceae bacterium
CCGATGTTGCTGGAGAGATTAGTGTAAATCTGCTGAGCGTCAAGTTCGCTATCCGCATGAAGTGCGTAGAGTAACAAGCGGCCCAGCAGGCTCTCGGGAATGCGTTCGACAAAGCTATCCGCCAACCAGCGGAAGTATTCGAGTAGCTGACGCTCGCGGGCAAGCTTCATCAGATGCAGGACAATTTTGATCTGCGGATCACTTTCTTCATTGGCTGGATCGCATCTGCTGAGGTCAAGCAGACCATGATGAAATTTCGGCAAAAACGGTAGTAGCTCCTCAGCGATGTCTGGAGGTAGAGCAAACATATCTTCAAATGCAGCGGAAACATTCCAGTGATCTGGCCCTTGGTGCAAAATGAAAGGGATCACCGGCGGCAGCGGGAATCCGTGCATCTTATGGTGGCGCTGGAGAATTTCACCGACGTATCCTAACAAGCGTAGCGGCATGGCCGGATCCACAGTGCTTTGGTGCTCGAAAAGTAAATAAAGCAAAGTTTCATGCCCTCCATAATGGACGGAAAAAAGTAGATCTGAATGAACCTGTTGGAGGCTAGATTTGACAAACGAGCCGGGGATCATTTTTAGTGATGGCCAATCGATCCGCTCGACAATGGCCGATGGAAGATGGCTTTTAAAAAATGCGGTGGCATGGGTGGGTTCTGAGAAAATCGCTTTGAAAAATCCATCGTTAGGATGCGATGCAAGCTCGGGGGTTGGCGGAAATTCTTCCATGCAGCGTGCTTAACAATGGCCACTGCGGTTAGCAAGCACCGAGGAGTGTAAGCCGGAAATCATCTTCATCGTTACGGTAGCTAAATGCCTCTCCGGCCAGATCTCAATGGCTTTGTCAAAATATCGACTCCACTTACAGTAATAACATGCAATCACCGTAACTAAAAAATCGATAACGTTCAGCTACCGCTCTACGATACGCTTCCATGATTAATTCTTGGCCAGCAAATGCACTTACTAACATAATCAATGTGCTTTGAGGTAAATGGAAATTGGTGAGTAGACCATCGATTGCTCTAAACTGATAGGGTGGACGAATAAATATATCAGTCTCCCCTCGTTGTTCCAGTAACGGCCTACCGAGTGTCTCAAGCACCCGCGTCACCGTGGTGCCTACGGCGATGACCCGGCTGGCTTCGTTCACGCAGCGGGCGGTGTTCGCACTTACCGCGTAGCGTTCGGAATGCATAATATGATCATCTACAATATCTACACTTACAGGCCTGAATGTCCCTACGCCGACGTGAAGTGTTAAAAATGTATGGGTAAACTTTTCTAACATCTCAGATGTGAAATGCAGGCCAGCGGTGGGTGCAGCGATGGCACCTTCCTCTCTTGCATAAATCGTTTGATAGCGTTCACGGTCAAGGGCCTCATCCTCACGGCCCATGTAGTGGGGGAGTGCGAGATGGCCATGTAGATTGAGGTCTATAATAGAGTCCCAGCGGATCAAACGATCACCATTTTCGAAAACCTCGGTAACAGTGCCTGTGATGCCAGCCACGGTGATGGATTTCCCCACTCGCAGTGCCTTGCCAGGCTTCACTAGACAACGCCATTCGAGTGCGGAGATTTGATTAAGGCAGAGCAGTTCTTTTTTTCCATCGTCCGAGAGCAGGCGAGCAGGTATCACCTTAGTGTTGTTGAGAACTAATAAATCATCACCTTGCACATAGTCGGGTAAATCCCTAAACATCCGGTGCTGAATGATACCTTTTTCGCGATGCACCACCAGCATCCGTGATGCAGCGCGGTCTGCAAGCGGGTGAGAAGCAATCAGTTCGTTCGGAAGATCGTAGTCGAAATCTTGGGTAAGGAGCGGCATCGCAGGACTTCCTATTCCGAGTGTAAGAAAATCGCAAGGCGCTGGATTGATTGACATCCTGTAAGTTTCTAAGTATCCAAGCGGTAAGATGTCGCGACAGATGAAAACAGCTAACGCCTTAGCCTTGCTCCTTGCGTATTTGCCACTGGTTGTTCAAGCAGGGCCAATTTTGACCGTCAATGACACGAGAGGGCGGGCCTTAGAAATTGAGCTGCTCTCCGCCGTGGGTAAGGATGTGCGCTTCAAACGGGTAGATAACGCCAAGGAATTTACCGTGCCGCTCACCCAGTTTGATGGGCCTTCCCAAGCCAAAATCAAAGATGAGGCAGCCACCCTACCTCCGGAGCTCCCGCCCTTCGATATCGATGTGGTTATAGGAAAGCGTCATGACGAAGCGGACCGCTTCTACATGGTTGATCAAAAGATTTCGACTACCATCAAGCTCAAGAATATGAGCAATGATGTTGCCTTACCGAAGCTGAAAGGGCGGATGGTCTTTGTGGGCCGAGATCAAAGGACAGAGGACGACTTCATCGTTCTTTCCGCCCAAGAATTTAAAGTAGGCTTGGATCCCGCTGAAAAGTCTGAAAATGAGCTGGAATCCTTCGTGACGCGTTACGACGGGGATTCCAAAGGCCGTGGGAATGTAGGAGGTTATCAATACTACGGCTACCTCATCGTCTTCATGGATGACAAAGGCGAAATTGTGTATGACTACACCACATCAGGCCCGATTCGCAAAGCGGTGAGCGGGAACAGGAAACTTCTCACGGCGTTGGCAAATCACTCCAAAGGTATCACTTTGAACGATAAAATGGAGAAGCATAATAAGCCAGCTAGAGTCTTCACACCTTGAGCTTCTGTTGGATTACCCCAAACTCTCAGCAAGACAGTGATGCTGTCGAGTTCTCCTTTCTCGATTGCAAGGAGGATCTTATTGGCACCTTTTTCAAGATCCCATGCGGCGTGTGGCGATGCGGGTTGCCAACCACTTTCTAGGAAATGAGAAAGGATATTCTCCCGTGTCAGCGGTTGATTTGCAAGGAGACGGAAATCTTCAGATGAGCTCTCAAATCGTTTTACGGTTTCTTGCCGCTGAAAGATGCCACGGTGATTTCTAGTCCACGCCCGGAGCCGAGGTTGTAAGAACTGGATTAGGCGCAAGGCTGTTCGTGCGAGCAGAGTTGAAAATTCTGGATCGATTGCTCTAAGTGGCAGCATCCGATTCGTAATCGCTTGGTAACCCGCATTGCCCATGTGGCCATGATAGATGATGGACTCCTCCGTCACTGTGACTGGGCCGCCGCCATAGATAAATCCTTGCCATTGCGTTTCGCCAGAGTCGGAAAAATGCTTTGGGTGCTTTTGCATCAGCAGTCGCTCTGCCTTACCGTAGCCGCGTTGTTGCCGTAGAAATGCTGCCAGCGAAGGTCGCCGCCAGTGCCAGACAAATGCCCCCGGAATGAACCCTAGGTGGTATCCTGCACTGCGCAGCCGCCAGCAAAAATCCACATCATCGCCAGCCGTTTGGAAATCAGGATCAAATCCACCCACCGCTTCAAATGCAGTTTTCATCACAGCAAAGTTGCAGCCTGGAAGATGTTCCGCAGCCAAATCATCTAACATCACATGGCTAGGTGCCCCTGGCGCTGCGCAAACTACAGCTTCTTGCCATGTGCGGGCGGGCGGAGGTAAATTTGGGCCGCAAGCAGCATGATAGTGTGAAGCGGCAAGCAACGGGCGGATGCGGGAAATCCATTCCAGATCGGGTTCACAGTCATCATCCGTGAAAGCGAGAATTTCTCCATTTGCGAGTGCGGCACCCGCATTTCTCGCAGCGCTGAGCCCGGCAGCCTCCATCCTCAATAGTATCACCCACGGGAAACTTTCTTGGACAAATTCCGCTGTCCCGTCCACTGAACCATCGTCCACGACGATCACTTCAAAGTGCGAATCCACCATATTTTCCAGGGCTTCGAGACATTTTCCGATACGCCCGCTACCATTGCGGGTGCATACGATTACGCTCGCAAGCTGGCTGGTATCGAGTTCGCCGGGTAACGGAAAATTCTGAATCGCAGCGAGTCCGGGCTTGGCAACGCCCCCGCGATCTAGCAGCCCGAAGTCCCAATCGAGCACCTCCGCACCAGCATTCCACCAGCGGTCGCTCCACGCATAGAGAGTGATCCCCGCAGCCTCAAAGTCATAGCTTGATTGCAGGCCCCAGGTGAGGGTCTCCGCCTGAGTGAGAGTGCCATTTCGCCGGGAATCTAGGCCGAACTCTGAAATGACTAACGGTCGATCCCCGGCGATATGATGGAGGCGTTTGAGATAACTCTGGAAAGAACTTTCATCCTCAAGATAAACGTTAAAGGCAGTGAAATCTGCGTTCCCAGGCTCGAGATATTCCGTGCTTGGGTAATTCGCGTAGGCAAACATCAAGTGAGGGGAAATTTCCTTACCCAGCGCGATGAGTGCTTCAATGGCCTGCCGCACTTTGACGGGTCCCATCCACCGCACAAGATCGCTGGGAATCTCATTGCTCACATACACACCCGCCATTGCCGGATGGCTGGCCACCTGTTTGAGTGAATTTTGGAGCGCCACCATCGCACCGGAATAGACGCTTGGCATCGCTAGGAAATCAACGTTCTGCCCCCATTTCAGCCCTCCGAAAACTTGGAGACCATGACCCAAAGCTGCGTCTAGTAATTTTAAATCGGGCATCTCATAAAGCCGGATCGCATTAAATCCAGCAAACGCCATTTTAGAAAAATCCGGGGCGAAATCGAGTGGCCAACCGCCGGGAAATGGCCCGTAAGTCACGGCTTTCATCCATACGCGGCGACTATTAGAACGAAAAAATTTTCCGTCCGTCCGCCAGCGTGTATCATCCTTCTCAGCGGCCATGCGGGCAGACTAGTGAGCAATGGCTCAATTCCCCAACCCAATTTCATTTGAATTTATCCCGCGTGCCGAGCTGCGCTGCCAGTGTTTGAGTGCGGGAACCTCCAGAGCAAATTGTGGGAGACTCAATGATGACCAAGGAAAAGGGTGGTCATCGAGGACAGACTTGCTGTTACCGCCGTGCGATAGAAATACTCAGTTGGTTCCTTGACTTTGCCACAAGTTTTATCTAGCACGGCATCAACTAAGTGACTTGCTTTGCCCCACTTATCTGTTTTCGCGATGAAAATGAAATTCCCCCCTTGCTGTTCGCGTTTCGACGCGCCGCTTCTCATCGGCAGCATTGCTGCTCGCCTACTCTCGGTAGTTTTCGCTCTCGTCCTGCCCGCCCGCGCTGGGCAAGTGGACATCCCAGCCCCGCCAGATAGTGGAGACTTCTATGCGGAGAATGTCGTTGTGCTACCCAATGGCAACATCGTGGTGGTGGACACTAGCTACAGCCCGGCGGGGGCGCAGAATGTGGGAGCGGTTTATTTACTCAACGGCGCAAACCTCAGTGTGATCAGCAAACTCGTCGGGTCTGTGGAGTTTGATTCTGTGGGCGACGATGGCATTACCGTTTTGTCCAATGGGAACTTTTTTGTTGTCAGTCCAACTTGGAACGAATCGCGGGGAGCGGTCACATGGGGCAGTGCGACCACGGGCTTCAACGGCATCGGTGGTACGGTCGTAGTCTCTGCGTCTAATTCCGTCGTCGGCTCCACACCGGATGACAAAGTAGGCGCGTCAGTCTCTGAATTGAGCAACGGCGACTACGTTGTCACCACCCCATTTTGGGATGGCACGGCGGAAGATGTGGGGGCCTCGACATGGGTCAATGGCAGCAGCGCGGGCGCTCGAACAGTGGGCGCGGTTTCTGCCATTAATTCGCTCGTCGGCTCCTCGGCTAGCGATCAAGTGGGCAACGGATATATCACCGAGTTAAGCAATGGCAACTACGTGGTTGCCAGTCCCGAATGGAACGTCCCGGGAGGTGCGGTGAATGTTGGCGCGGTGACTTGGGCAAATGGCCTCGGCGGCACCGTGGGAGCAGTTTCCACAACGAACTCCCTCATTGGAACCACGGCAAATGACCAAGTGGGTGGTAACGATGTCGTCACACTCACCAATGGAAACTATGTGGTCGGCAGCCCAAGCTGGGATGTGCCTGGAGGTGCGGTGAATGTGGGTGCGGCAACGTGGGGAAATGGCAGCACCGCTGGCCCGCGAACCTTGGGTGCTGTCTCTGCTGCTAACTCCCTCATCGGCTCCAACCCCGATGACGGACTCAATAGCGACATTACCGAACTTTCAAATGGCAACTATGTGGTAAGCAGCCCAAACTGGGATGGGGCAGTGGCGGATGTGGGCGCGGTGACTTGGGGCAACGGCGCCACTGCTGGCCCGCGAACAGTGGGCGCAATCTCTGCCGCAAAATCGCTCGTTGGCTCCTCATTAGGTGACAGAGTGAGTGGTATCAGTTCCTTCTTCGGTGTTGCGGCATTGAGCAATGGCAACTACTTGATTTCCACTCCCGCTTGGGATGTCCCAGGAGGAGCGGCAGATGTGGGTGCGGCGACGTGGGGCAATGGCTCGGGCGGCACTGTGGGGCCTGTTTCGGCCACGAATTCCCTCATCGGCTCGACAGCCGGTGATCGAGTGAGTGACAGTGGCGGCTTCTTTAGCTTCGTCTCCCTGGGGAATGGGAACTATGTGGTTAGTAGTCCCAATTGGGATGGTGCTGCGGTGGATGTAGGGGCGGTGACGTGGGGCAATGGCAGCACTGCTGGCCCGCGAACGGTGGGTGCGGTCTCGGCCACCAATTCCCTCGTCGGCTCCACTGCCAAGGATAAAGTAGGCGGTGGTGGCTTCTTCAGCTTTACCCCACTGAGTAATGATAATTTCGTGGTCCGTAGCCCGGATTGGAATATTCTAGGAGGAGCGGTAGATGTGGGCGCAGTGACGTGGTGTAGTGGCCTTGGCGGCACCGTAGGAGCAGTGTCTGCTAGCAATTCCCTCGTCGGTTCTACAGCCAGTGACAAGGTGGGGGATAATTTCATCACGCCGCTAAGCAATGGCAACTATGTGGTCCGAAGCTCAAGTTGGGACGGCGCAGCGGCGGATGTGGGTGCTGTGACTTGGGGGAATGGCAGCACCGCAGGCCCGCGGACAGCAGGCGCAGTTTCTTCCTCCAATTCTATCGTTGGCTCCACAACCAATGACAGAGTGGGTGGTGACTTCGTCACTCTTCTGAGCAATGGGAACTACGTGATCAAATGTTCCACCTGGGATATTCCAGGGGGAGCTGCCGATGTGGGCGCGGTGACTTGGGGGAATGGCAGCACCGCAGGCCTGCGGACCGTGGGTATAGTTTCTGCCACAAATTCACTCATCGGCTCCAAGGTCAATGACGGGGTGGGAAGGCAAATTACCGCTTTAAACAACGGCAACTACGTGGTCGATAGCCCCACTTGGGATAGTGCTATGGCGGATGTTGGCGCGGTAACCTGGGGAAACGGCAGCACCGCTGGCCCGCGAACGGTGGGCGCAGTTTCCGCCGCCAATTCCCTCATTGGCTCAACAATCAATGACGGAGTGATGAACGACATCATTGCGTTAGGCAACGGCGACTATCTTGTGGCGAGCGAGGGTTGGGATAACCCCTCTGGCTCCATCGTCGATGCGAGGGCGATGACCTACGGCAACGGAACAAACGGTAGCACGACTGGGCCAGTGTCAGCAGTGAACAGCGTGCGCGGCACCGTGACCGGAGGTATTGGTTACATAGAACCTGTATTCAACGAGCAAGATTTCATCGAGACTGCGACCAACTATGATCCCGTGCGGAATCGCGTATTCGTAGGCCGGGGTAGCAGCAGGATTTTGAGCATTTTCACTCCCAGTCTTACTTCACCTCCGAGCATCACCTCGCCGACGAGCACTACCATCACCACCACCAATGCGACCCTCGGCGGTAATGTGACGGCGGATGGCGGAAGCGCCATTACCGAGCGCGGCGTAGTCTTCGCCCCCACTGCAATTGATAGCGATCCAAATGTGGGCGGTGTCAATGTGACCAAACTCGTGAAAAGCGGCCCAACAACGGGTATTTTTACCATGTTAGTCACCGGACTCACGCCCGGCACTTCCTATAGTTTTAAAGCATATGCCCTTAATGTAAATGGCACGAGCCACACCGCTGTGGGCACTTTCACGACGAGTGGGGCGGTCGATCCGATGTTCAGTCCGGGTAAATTGCCGAACATCGTCCGGCAGGCTGGTGGGGCAGTGACCATTACGTCAGTGGGCATCGCTAGCCGAATTTACGGTGTTCAGCGTTCGATCAATCTAATCAATTGGACGCAAATCGGAACGCCCACGGCAGCCGGAAACGGAGCCGTGACGCTGACTGATGCTACCCCACCGCAGCCTCGCGCCTTTTACCGCGTGATCTTTCCAGCTCAGTAGCTTTGCCGAGTGACGTTATGAGGCTTTCGCAGCAGGGTAAGACAATTTCATCTGCCTCACTCGCTGTCTTGAAGGTAAGATTTTTCGCGATAAAGCAGGGCGTAAGGGATAAAGGCGATGGCAGTGCCGAGCATGAGCCATGTAAAGAAGTCGAAATATGCGGCTCTTTGCAAGCGCGTCTGGCCACCAGTGAAAGGGACTTGCTTCCAAGTGGTAGTGGCGACTTGAGGCGGCTCATCCGCGATCCCGAGTTGTTTTTTCCTTCGCTCCAGCCACGGCTCAGCAGGGTGGAAGCGATCTACCCATGAAGAGGGTGGGGGAGGTGCTGGGATGAAACGATCAAGATGAAATCCGAGATCCCACTGAGTGCCGGGCGTGCGGTCTGGGCCTGCGCTTGAAAGGCGCACGCGGGTGGAATTGAGAATCTGATAGGTGATGGGGCTGCCCCAAGGATCACGGAGATCCGCGAGTGATGTCTGCATGGCTTTTTCCGTGGGAAGGCTGCCGGAAATTGCGCTTTGGCTTTTGACCCGGCTAGCGGCTTCTTGAAAGATGTTTTGTCCAGGAATCTCCAGAGATGATGGTTCGCCATTTGAGAGCCGTTGGATGAAGTCGTCTGACGTGCCTGTCTTATCATCATAGCCGGGAAGAATGACTGTGCGGGGGGAAGTCTGCCATTCTGGGGGCAGCTTTGCGATGGCCTCTTGAAGTTGGATGCTGGCCACATCTGGGATCTGGATGAGGTGATTTACCGCAGCGACCAATAGATTTCCCGCAGACACAGCCACCAGATAAAGGCACATCACAGTGGATTTCATGGTCTTGGGTGACTGGGTGTAGGCAAACTCAAGGGCCACGATGGAGACCATCACTTCTGCAATGGTGATGAGGGCGAAGGCGAGAATTTGCCATGAAATGTGAGGTTTTTCCCCGCCATCGATCCAACGTTGGATCAGGGCGACAAGTGCAAATGAAGCCACCATGATGAAGAGCCCGACGCCAATTTTTCGCAATGGGGTGAGCCGCCAAACGCGATTCACGAGTGGATAGATCACGTAGGCGAAGAGCGGGATGAAAGTGAGAACGAAAACGGAATTGAGCGATTGGACTTGGGAGGGGAGCCACTCGAAGCCGAGGAAATTTCGATCCATTTCCTGAGATTGGAAAATCCATGTCGAGCCAGTTTGATCAAACAATGCCCAGAACATCGCAATGAAAACATAGAGCGGGAGGAGTTTGAAAAGAGCAGATCTCCCGCGTGTGCTGAAAAGTTCCCGGATGAAGTTTTTGTGACTTGCCGGAATGTGAATGAAGCGTTTGCGGCCAAGCCAGAAGACGAAGGTAGCGATCGCCATCAAACCACCCGGCACCCCGAAGGCCCAGTGCGGGCCATACCACTCGAGCAGCCATGGTGTGAGCAGCATCGAGACCAGCGCTCCGAAATTGATCGAGAAGTAGAACCAATTGAAAATTTTAGGTAGCAGGTGGGCATTGCTCTGGGAAAATTGATCACCCACATGCGCAGACACACAAGGTTTAATACCGCCAGAACCGAGTGCGATCAGGCCGAGTCCTGCGATGAGCCAAATTGCGGAATTTTCAAATTGGCCCATGCAGGCGAGTGCGAGATGGCCGAGGCAGTAAATGATGGAAAGGCGGATGATCGTGCGGTATTTCCCCCAAATGGCATCTGCGAGCAATGCCCCGAGCACTGGGGTGAAATAAACTGCTGAATTGAAGAGATGCACGTATTCAGTAGCTTCTACTTCTGCCATCCCGCTGCCCGCTGTGCTGTCCATCAGATGCAGGTGGCTCACCATGAAGACGGCGAGGATGGCCTTCATCC
>JAYULG010000291.1:0-2839 GCA_043763755.1 Akkermansiaceae bacterium
CTTACCAGCCTGAGAAATGCGGGCTACACGCTTCCGGAAATCCTTCCGCTAGATACACCCACAGGCCGCAAGCTCGGGGGTATGCGGCCGTGGGCATGGGCGCCAGATGCGGTGGAAAAACTTCGTCCCTACGCAGATGATGTTTCCCCGCAGGTAGCACAACATTGGCGTGAATCACTGCCGGCAGAATGGTTTTCCAAAGAAATCGGATTGCGCTTAGAACACGCGCTCGGCCCTGTGCCAGAAACCGGAGTGCTGGTGAGCGATGTGGAATCCGCACTCGCCGAAATCGCCCGCTTACCCGCTACTGGCCAAGCACTTCTCAAAGCACCGATGTCCTATGCAGGCCGCGGCCACCTGCGCGTGAATGCCGCCAGCCATCCTGATAAAACCCGTGGCTGGATTCAAAACACCCTCGCTGGCCACGGTGGCATCGTCATAGAGCCATGGCTGGACCGTGTGTTGGATTTTTCCGCACTATATGAAATGAAACCGAGTGGCGAAGTTTTACTCATCGGCCTCACCCGCATGGAAAATGATGCCGCCGGGCGCTTCCTCAGCATCCGCGTCAATCCGAAATGGGGCACGTTACTAGAGCCAGAAGCGGCCGAGTTTCTATTTCGTGAAGCCCGTGTGATGGAACTCTATCAGGTGAAGATACCGCCACTGTTAGAGCAATTACTGCCTGGCTACGTAGGCCCGCTTTGTGTGGATGCCATGCTCCACCGCAGGGCGGACGGCGCACTCGCGCTCAAGCCTGTGGTGGAAGTCAATGTGCGCATGACCATGGGCCGCATCGCATGGGAGTGGATGAAACGCAGCCCAGGCAGCAAGGGCGGACGCTTGCAGCTACTGCGCCGCCAAACTCTCACGGCAGAAGAGTTTGTTTCCCTCAGAAATGGCCCGGGCATTTTTCTAAATGATCCTGCCTGCGCGTTGATGTTTCTGGCGCATTGGCAAGTGGAGTAGAGAATTTGGTTTTTACCAAATTTTTACGCGGAACCCCGGTTCTTTGACTGTGCGGGAGGGCAATCTACCGCAGCATGGAGAAGTCACAAACCACTGCGATGATCGATCTCATCTACCTCATTTCCACCCTCGTGTTTTTCCTCCTCACTGCGTTCTACGCGCAGTTTTGCGAAAAGCTATAACTCCCGCACACCATGGAAACTATCCTCACCGGCATCATTGCCCTTTTGCTCATCGGCTACCTCATCGTCGCTATGCTTTACCCAGAAAAATTCTAACATCCGCCCATGCACACTCATCATTGGTTCCAACTCGCCCTTTTCATCGGGCTGCTCGCGCTCGTCACGAAACCGATGGGCCTGTATCTCACGAAAGTCCTAGATCCGCAGGGGAAAACTTGGCTCGATCCATTGATCCGGCCACTTGAAAAAATAACTTATCGTTTGATGGGCGTGGACATCACAAAGGAACATAGTTGGAAAAGTTATACCATTGCGCTATTAACATTCAGCGCAGTGGGTCTGCTTTTCACCTACGCCGTTCTCCGCCTGCAACATCTACTCCCGCTCAATCCGCAGGGGCTGCCCGGGTTGAGTCCAGCGCTCGCATTCAATACCGCAGTCAGCTTCACCACGAATACCAATTGGCAAAGCTATGGTGGTGAAAGCACCATGTCATACTTTTCTCAAATGGTGGCACTGACCATCCATAACTTCACCTCTGCCGCTGTAGGTATATCTATCGCCGCCGCATTGGTGCGCGGCATCTCACGCCACTCGGCGACTACGCTTGGAAATTTCTGGGTCGATCTGATCCGGACCACCTACTATCTCTTACTACCTATATGCCTCGTTTTTGCAGTCTTCCTCGTCTCGCAAGGGACGATCCAAAACTTCAAAGCATATGATACCGCAAAACTCATCGAGCCGATGGGCGAAGTGACCACGCAGACCATCGTGCAAGGGCCAATGGCCTCACAAGCTGCTATTAAAATGCTCGGCACCAATGGCGGTGGCTTCACCAATGCGAATGCAGCCCAGCCATTTGAAAACCCCACTCCTCTTGCGAACTTGCTTCAAATGCTCTCGATCTTCGCGATCAGCAGCGGCCTGACATGGTATCTTGGAAAAACCACGAAAAACCAGGCACACGGATGGTCGATCTGGGCAGCGATGATGATACTCTTCGTCGCAGGTGTGCTCACATGCTGGTGGGCGGAGGCCCATGGTAATCCGATCCATCAAGCACTGGGCATGGTAGCCGCAGATGGCAACATGGAGGGTAAAGAGATACGTTTCGGAATCTTTAACTCTTCGCTTTTTGCCACAGTCACCACTGCGGCTTCATGTGGTGCTGTAAACGCAATGCATGATTCCTTTACGCCCATCGGCGGGCTGGTGCCATTGTTCATGATGGAGCTCGGGGAGGTCGTCATCGGCGGTGTAGGGGCTGGGCTCTATGGCATGTTAGTTTTTGTCGTCCTTGCAGTATTCATCGCCGGCTTAATGGTCGGTCGCACGCCAGAATACCTTGGAAAAAAGATTCAATCCTTCGATGTAAAAATGACGATGCTCGCCTTATTAGTCCTCACCGCCAGCATCCTAGGCTTCACCGCATGGGCCGCTTCTAGCACTTGGGGCCAAGCTGGGTTGAACAATTCGGGCCCGCATGGCTTTAGTGAAATCCTTTATGCCTACAGTTCCGCCACCGCCAATAACGGGAGCGCCTTTGCGGGACTAACCGCAAATCCTGCCAATGGTGACCCGCACTACAATGTTACCCTTGCAGCAGCCATGCTCATCGGGCGCTTCTTCATGATCATCCCCATCATGGCCCTCGCTGGCTCGATGGTGAAAAAGAAAATCTCCCC
>JAYULG010000292.1:0-9983 GCA_043763755.1 Akkermansiaceae bacterium
GCGCGACTCCTTCTTGTGGATGAACCCGCCGCCGGCATGACTGACGATGAAACTTACCGTACCGCGGAACTTCTCCTTTCTCTCGCAGGTAAGCACACCATCGTGGTGATCGAGCATGACATGACATTCGTTCGGCAAATTTCCCAAGGCCGCAAAGTCACCGTTCTCCATCAAGGCCATGTCCTTTGCGAGGGGGCTGTTGAGAAGGTGCAAGCTGACGAGCGCGTTATTGAAGTCTATCTCGGCAGGAAATCCAAAGCTGCCTGATTGTGGTTTAGCTCCTTCATTTCATGTCTTATGACTTCCGCCTCGCCACTCATCGATAGCTTAACGATCTCGGATCTCCGCGTTTCCATAGGCGGTAGTGCGATTCTCCGCGGAATTGATTTAACGATCCGTCCCAAATCTGTCTTCTGCCTCATGGGCCGTAACGGTGTGGGAAAATCCACCACTCTCAAAGCACTCACGGGACTTTACCCCACAGACTCCGGAAAATTTGTATTAGGAACGAAGGATATTACGAAGCTTAGCGCAGCAGATCGCGCGCGATGTGGGCTAGGCTACGTCCCTCAAGGCCGCGACATCTTTCCCCTGCTCACGGTGGAAGAAAATCTTCTCATCGGTCTCAAGGCACGTGGAGTCAAGATTGATCCCAGCGAGGTGGAGCGGATTTACAATTTGTTCCCAATCATCAAAGAGTACCGGAAGCGCAAAGGTGGCATGCTCTCTGGCGGCCAACAACAACAGCTAGCCATCGGCCGTGCACTGCTTACCAAGCCCACACTGTTGATCCTTGATGAACCTACCGAAGGAATTCAGCCCAATATCATCGATCAAATCGGTGATGCCATCAAAATGCTGCGTGCCGAAGGGGCAATGAGCATCCTTCTCGTGGAGCAATACCTCGATTTCTGCAGAGAACTGGGCGATGATTTTGCCATCCTCGAGCGCGGTGCCGTAGCTGCCCATGGCAAAATGGAGGAACTCACTGACACAGTCGTAAAGCAATTTTTGACGGTGTAGGCAACACACCCTTCCAATTGAAAATTAATCAGTTAGGCAAACAATTGCAATTTCATGGCCGGACATCGCGCACTCTTATTATTCAGATAAACAATGGCAGATGAAGTCATAAGGCGGGGTTCAAGTGCATTGCAAAGAAACTCCTGTCATCTTGTTTATGAGCGCAATTTCACAAAATGAAACTTTTGGCATGCAAATCGCTGTTGAGTCGCAGGGCAGGCTTCCCTGCACGACCAACTCCAAATAAACAATAAGTTGAATCTATGAAAAACAAGTATCGTAAGAATCTGATCTATACTCCGCTTGCCGTTTTGGCACTAGCTACGGTTACCGCGAATGCGGGAGAGGTGAAAACAATGACCCCGGCTGTAGAAACGCCGTCCGAGGATGTGATCTCGGGAATCCTCAAACTTGATTTCAATACTCACTTCATCTCGTACGGCGCAGATGTATGGAGCGATGGTTCTTCAATGTCAGATCCGACCTTCAATCCAAACCTAGAGCTATATTTTGCGCTACCTGGTGATTTGACGTTAACCATAGGAACATGGTGGGATGTGAACAGCAAGCCCGGTTCTGGTAACTCCCCAATCGGCGGACGAATTCAAGAAGTGGATGTCTATGCCGGTTTGGGCTATACCTTTGATAAGTTCACTGTGAGTGCTACTTACCAAGCATGGATGTATGGCAGTGAAACTGAAGAGATTCTTGATATCAAATTCGCCTACGATACGTTCCTTGCGCCTTCTTTGACGATCCATAATCGCCTTGATCAAGGAGCTGCGCCAGGTGACGAAGGGACTATTCTCGTTCTTGGTCTTTCTCACACAATCGAAGCTGGACCTCTCGCAATCTCATTTCCTGTGAATTTGGCCTACTTTGTGACGGATGGTTTCCATCAGGATCCAAAAGCTGCTATTGCAGCAACTCCCGATATCCCAGCCGAATTGGGTATTCCAGCAGTTCCTGCATCCCCAGCAGTGGCAGCGATCGAAGAAGCTGATGCAGGCTTTGGATATCTCTCCATAGGCGTGGCGGCATCACTCCCACTTAGCCCTTACATCGGTGATGGTTTTGGTGAGTGGGCACTCAACGGCGGTGTAACATACTTCATTACTGAGGATGAAATCATCCCAAACAATCCTCAATCCAGCTTCCTTACCGCAAGTCTTGGTTTGAGCGTCGCATTCTAATCTTTTGTTGATTGTTGCTGTATCATACGGTTGTTGCGGGAGAGTCCGATTGATCACTTGGCATCAATGCTCTCCCGCCTTTTATTTTAGTCATTGTACAAACCTAACACTTAATAATTTATATGATCTCAAGATATCCCCTCCATAAATTTCTTCCGGTAATCTTTGCTGGTCTCGCAATATCTAGTATCTCCTCCCCGGCCCAAGACACTGTCAAGGCTGGTGTCCTGCACTCACTCAGCGGAACGATGGCAATTAGTGAAACTTCGCTTCGCGATGTTTTGTTATTCACTTTCGATGAAATCAATGCCGCTGGTGGTGTGATGGGCAAAAAGATCGAGCCTGTCGTTGTTGACGGTGCTTCGAACTGGCCGCTTTTTGCTGAAAAGGCGAAGCAGCTCCTCGATCAAGACAAGGTCGCAGTCACATTTGGCTGTTGGACATCGGTAAGTCGGAAGTCTGTCCTCCCAGTTTTCGAGGAAAAGAAGGGTCTGCTTTTTTACCCAGTGCAGTATGAGGGTGAAGAAATGTCACCGAACATTTTCTACACTGCAGAAGCTGTCAACCAACAGGCAACTCCTGCGGTAGACTATATGCTGGAAGAGGGTAAAAAGAAGTTTTACCTTATTGGCTCCGATTATGTGTATCCACAAACCACCAACCTCATTCTTTTGGAGTATCTGCTCAGCAAAGGAGTGCCGCTTGAAAACATTGGAGGTGGTTTCACGAAGGATGCATCGGGGAAAATTATTTCCGCAGGGAAATACACGCCATTTGGTCACACCGACTACCAGCAAATCGTTGCCGAAATCAAACAATTCGCGGCATCTGGTGATGCATGTATCATCAATACGCTTAATGGTGATACCAACGTGCCATTCTTCAAAGAATATGCGGCTGCGGGGCTAGACGCTGAGTCATGTCCGGTGGTGAGTTTTTCGGTTTCTGAAGATGAGTTCCGCGGCCTTCCTGCAAGCCAGCTTGTGGGTCAGCTCGGTTGTTGGACCTACTTTCAATCCATCAAAAGTCCAGCGAACGAAAAGTTCGTTGCTGCATTTCAAGCATGGTTGAAAAAGTCTGACGTTCCTGGAATAGTAAAAGAAGGTCGTGTGACTTGCTCGCCGATGGTTCTTTCCTACAATGGAGTGTATCTCTGGAAAGCTGCGGTTGAAAAAGCAAAGTCCTTTGAGGTCGATAAAGTGATGGCTGCGCTCAAGAGCGGAATTTCGTTCGACGGTCCCGGCGGAACAGTCACCACTCAAGCCAATCAGCACCTTACCAAAAACGTGTATATCGGCGAGACGCGCGCCGATGGTCAGTTCAAGATTCTCAAAGAGTATAAAAATGTCGTCGGTGAGCCATTCTTGAAAGGGACTTACAAATAGGACGATTCCTCCCATCTTAGATTTCCATTGATTGTTGGTTCCACGGTTAACCATGCCCCTCACCGGGGCATGGTTTTTCCTTTGGGGCTTGGCATAACCAATGCTCATGAAAGATCCGCGTTAGCCGACCCTTATGTATCAGTCACCACATACCTTAAAATTTCAGCAAGCGGCGCGTTGCCTGTGTTCCATGCTCGTATTTTCGCCCTCATTGCTTCTCGCTCATCCCGGACATCATCACCCGGATGAGACGGATGAGTTCGATTTCTTAAGAGCCACATTCTTTCATAGGCATGGAGACATGGATTATGTTTTGGCTGTAGTTGTGCTGTTGTCTTTAGGGATCGCGATTTTCGCTGGTAAGCGCTCATTTCGAGTGGGCGCATCCATCGTCGCTTGTGGCACGCTCATCGTGATTCCATTTGTTTAGTAGCTACTGCCAATGCATCTCACCCCGCGCGAACAGGAAAAACTTCTTATCGTCGTAGCTGGCGATCTCGCTCAACGGCGCAGGGCGCGTGGTCTCAAGCTTAACTACCCGGAAACCATCGCGCTTATCACTGCAGAACTGCTAGAAGCTGCCCGCGATGGCAGGTCTGTAGCAGATCTGATGAGCTATGGCACCACTCTCGTCCGCCGTGATGAAGTGATGGAAGGCGTCTCAGAAATGATCCACGATATACAAGTGGAGGCCACATTCCCTGATGGCACCAAACTCGTCACCGTCCATCAGCCCGTCCGATGATCCCTGGAGAAATTATATGTCCTGCTGGTGCGTCAGACCTAGTTTTAAATCAAGGTTTAGCTACCTTGAACATGGTTGTGGCGAACACGGGAGACAGACCGATCCAAGTAGGTAGCCACTATCATTTTTTCGAAGTAAATAGCGCTCTCCACTTTGATCGTGCGTCTACGAAGGGCTTCCGCTTAAACATTCCCGCTGGCACTGCTTTTCGCTTTGAACCGGGCGACACTCGGGAGGTTCCTTTAGTAGCCCTAGCTGGCACTCGCGAAGTTTATGGTTTCAATAACCTCGTAAAAGGCTCACTCGATCCATGAAGCAGACGCGCGCCAACTACGCAGGCATGTTCGGCCCCACCACCGGGGATCAAATCCGCCTTGCAGATACTGAACTCTTCATCGAAGTGGAGCGGGATCTCATCACTGAAGCAGGAGGCTATGGCAATGAGGTTAAATTTGGTGGTGGAAAAGTCATCCGCGATGGGATGGGTCAATCTCCCGTTGCGCTTGATGCAGAGTCATTGGATCTCGTGATCACCAATGCTGTCATTCTCGATGCCGCCCACGGAATCATTAAGGCTGACATCGGCATCAAGTATGGGCGCATCGTCGGCATTGGTCACGCGGGCAATCCTTTAATCCAAGATGGCATTACGATGACGATTGGTGCTGCCACTGAAGTCATCGCAGGTGAGGGCTGCATCATCACTGCGGGTGGGATCGATACACACATTCATTTTATTTGCCCGCAGCAGATTGAGCATGCCATTGCCAGCGGCATCACCACGATGATCGGCGGTGGCACTGGCCCAGCACACGGCACCTATGCCACCACATGCACTCCGGGGAAGTGGAACCTTCACCGCATGTTAGAAGCAGCCGATAGTTTTCCGGTAAATCTGGGATTTTTAGGAAAAGGCAATTGTTCTAGTCCTGAGCCACTGCGTGAGCAAATTCTAGCAGGTGCCATCGGGCTGAAACTTCACGAAGACTGGGGCACCACCCCGGCGGCTATTGATACCTGCCTCACTGTGGCCGATGAGTTCGATGTGCAAGTGGCCATCCATACGGATACTCTCAACGAGGCTGGCTTTCTAGAAAGCACGTTGGCTGCATTCAAAGGTCGTACCATTCACACATACCATTCTGAGGGCGCTGGTGGTGGCCACGCACCTGATATCATCCGCGTATGTGGCGAGCCCAACGTTCTGCCATCATCTACTAATCCCACGCGGCCATTTACGATAAATACAATTGATGAGCATTTAGATATGCTAATGGTCTGTCATCACCTTGATTCACGGATTCCCGAAGATGTTGCGTTCGCAGAGAGCCGCATCCGGCCAGAGACCATTGCAGCAGAGGACCGATTACATGACTTAGGTGCTATTTCGATGACTTCATCGGACAGCCAAGCCATGGGCAGAGTGGGAGAAACTATCCTTCGGACATGGCAGACGGCCCATAAAATGAAAGTGCAGTTCGGTAAACTGGAGGGGCCTAGCAATTCAGCAGCAGATAATTTTCGTGCGCTCCGCTACGTTGCGAAATACACGCTATGCCCTGCGATAGCCCATGGCATCGCTCATGAAGTGGGCAGTATAGAAGTTGGAAAACTGGCTGATATTGTGGTTTGGAAACCCGCGCTATTCGGCGTGAAGCCAGAGACAATTCTAAAGGGCGGCCTCATCGCATGGGCAAACATGGGCGACCCCAATGCCTCGATCCCTACGCCCCAGCCGACGATGTATCGCCCGCAATTTGGTGCATTTGGCAAGGCACTCGCTGCCACTTCGGTCACCTTCGTCAGCGCAGCCGCCCTCGATTCAGGAAACCTCGCGGAACTCGGGCTCTCGAAGCGTCTCGTCGCGGTGCAAGGTTGTAGGCACATCACCAAGCGGGATCTTCCTTTCAATGATGCATTGCCAGTGATCACGGTGGACCCTGATACCTACACAGTCACTGCTGATGGGGAGCAGCTTTGTTGTGAGCCTCTTTCTGTTCTGCCAATGGCCCAGCGCTACTTCCTCTTTTAATTTATTGTATTTGAGATATTCAGCTAATCCTATCATCTAAAAGACATAGCTTTGGTTGCATACTTGTTGATATGAATTACTCGCTCCAAGACACAATCCAGTGCGCTTCCATTCGAGTCATATTTTACATTTTCTTCAAGGTAAAGTTCTTACTCTGCGAGTTGCCTTTAAGCGGAGAAATCCTTTGTCATTTACGGGTAAGCTAGCCCGCCTTTGCTCAGTGATCCCATCGCTGGAAATCAATTGATCGCTTACTGCGGGCACCCATGCATTTAGATTGGAGGATTGTTCGGGCACTAAAATACTTTCGTCACGATCGAGACGCAGTGTGTAGTTTAGGACGATCCGCGGATTGCCAAAATTAGGTTCAATGGCGGAAGGCAAGGAATCGAAGACTAATGGTGCACTGCCGATGCTATACTCGATGAGATTAGGCATTCCGTCATGGTCTGGATCTAGTAGATTTTGCCCAGTGTCTGTGAGACCGAAATTCAACACGTACCATGCGCTATATCCGCTAGCACTACCCGGCAGAGGGGCGCGTGAGACCCAAGCAGTAGGGTCGCTCCCTTGGCGAAAGATTCCCAGCCTTTGGATCGAATTTCCAGTTCCAGATGCACCACTGGGCCATGGTGGTGTGCTTAGATATTTCACTTCGTCTTCTAGCATCCGCGTCAGCAAAGACGGTTCTGAGCTAGGGGCTGGCACTCGTCTGCGCAGTGTCACTGTGCCTGCCACATCCCCAAGGCTATCACTCCATGGACCTAGGACTCGGGTGCTAGCTGGAACATTGTATTGGGTGCGGAAACTCGCCAATGTAGCGGGTGTGGAAAGTGGATTAAAGGGAACGATCAGCGCTGCTTCGCCAGCCGCGAGGATGAAATCTACTGGGAACTCAAAATCTGCATCGCCCCGTAAGGTCCAAAAGGCAAGCGGCTCTGCAACAGATGTGGTATTTGTCACTTCTAGGAACTCAGGAGTCGCGCCCGCTGGGTGATAGTGGATTTCACTCACTTGTACGCGGCCGTCTCGCGCCTTCGTGTTTGCAGCGTTCAATGTCACAGTATCAAGTGGAATGGTCGGCCCAGTAGCATTCGGAAATCTTCCGTTAGATAAACCTGCCAGAGTGGGTGAGTAGTCCTCCTTTTGCTCAAAACTGAGTAGCTTCCCACTATTCGGATCTGCGGAAAGCAAAAACAAAGTGCCTCCACGAGCGCCATCCAAGACAATGGCAGCCGGACTAGAAGTGAGAGGTGTTGGATTAAAATTAGCAGAATCATACACACGATAAGCGCCCGCTTGAATCACCGTTCCGTTAGGGATACGGAACTGTCGGTAAGTCATTTCAGAAGTCACCTCAACTGCATCGCTTAGATACCAACCACTCACATTCACTGCGGATGCACTGGAGTTATACAATTCCACAGAATCTGGAACGTCCGTCCTGCTTGCTAGAATTTCATTCACTACGATGCCAGTGCGCTGGATTTCACCCAGACCAGGTAAGCCATGCACCGCGATGCTGGATTTCCACGAAAGTGGATTTTCATAGTCTGTTTGAGATGCGCTGGCACCGATGTATTCGATGGAGCTGCCTGCCCCATCGGCGCGAGTGGGCCACTCACCGGCCTCCTCATATTTAAAATTCGCGAGATTGCTCCCAGCTCGATCAAGCAGAATAATGCGTTCCCCCGCGTTTTCCAATGACGGGTGCCCGGGCCATGTTGCAACGACTCGTGCAGCCGCCGCACTGCCATAGCGCAGTTCAAAAGCGGCCGCATTCTTTGCGATAACTACGCGCGCATTCGGTGAAAGAGTGAACGCTGGCAAAGTCACTGCGGCTGCGGGTAAGTCTTTCAGCATAGATATGCCTAATGTATTCACGGGCAGAGTAGATATATTCTTGAGTTCAATCCACTCAAAATCTGATTTGATAAGCCCCGGAATTGAAGTCAGCTCGGCAGGAGTGGGTGCAAGTGGATGATAGTTTACCGCAATTACGCGCAGCTCAGCAGCGGTGCCGAAGGATTCATTGATCAGATAGAGTGCCTCCACTGGTCCACTCCATTTTGTGGATGGGATAGCAAACGAGCCAGCGCGCCAAGCCCGGGCAATGACTCGCGTGGTGCTAGAAATTGAGATGGGAGCAGTGTAGATAATCGCATCCGGTGACACATCACCACCTGGTAAGCGGGGGTCAGTCCCATCTATGGTATAGTAAACTGTTGTGCCAGATGGAATTGAAATGCTCGTAGTTGTTCCAGATGTGACTACCCGTGATGAGAGCGTAATATTTGGTAATGCCGTGAATTGTCCGTCGATCCAAGTGCTGCGGCTCGCGATCCATGTTTTCATGGCATTGATCTCAGTTGTAATGTTTTCCGCATTTGGTGAGCCATACCATCTTGCATAATCGCGGCGTGCAGGATTATCGGCATCCGCGGGTTTGAACTCTACTAAATAACCATCTAGAATTGCATTTACGTTTGTAGTGGCAAGCGAGCCTTTGCGTAGCGCATGCCATCGATCCACATAGGTTTGGCGAAATTCGATGTCTTTGAAAAGCTGACCCCACCATGCATAAGTGTGATAATCTGTTGCGTCGCCAAGCCCTCGCCACACGGTGGGTGAATCGTCGCGGAAATCCGTAGAATCAACGGAGCGATCAAAATCCCAAAGCGGACCCGCTGCGATGCGATCACTTCGGTCCTTTGAAAAATATGCACTGAGCCGCAGGGAATCTACGTTTTTTGCCAAAGCGGAAAATAGATTGTGATCGGCCCACGCTTCTGAATCTATAAAAGTGCGATACTGGCGAGTTGTAAATTGATTCGCTGATTCTGTAAAAAGAGTGTTTTCAAATTGTTGGAAATAGTTCCGGAGATAGGTGGACTGTGCTGGAGCAAGTGAAGCGAGCTTTGGACGGTGAATCACTAACCTCGCGCCGTCATTGGATGGAGGTAAATTGCGAGTGGTTACCCATGAAAATTCATCGGACTCTGGAGAGTCCACTTTGAAGATATAACCACCAGTGATATCAGGTGATGTAGTATCAGTAGTTTTCAACTTAGCGATATCAACCCGGTCGTTTCCACCACGAATCGCTTCACAGAGAATATAGACACCGCGATAGTCTGCGAATTCAAGATCATCCCCATCTTGGTTAAAATATACTTCCACTAGGCGAGTGCGGGGAGCCCAGCGTCCGGCTTGACGGCTCACTTCGTAGATCCACGCATTGCGCGAAAAGGCGCGATCAAAATCCCACCCGCCAATGAGTGCCCAGTCTTCATTGGCTGGCATACCAAGGATCTCGGTGTCTTTACCTTCACCTGCCTCATTGCGAATTTCGATGCCGTAAGACTTTTTCGGAAAACCTGCCGAAGAGCGGCCCCGCAATTTGACCCCTGCATTCAACGTAAGTGTGGGCGCAGTGGCAGTGGAGAGCAATGAATAGCCTGTTGCCGTACGATCATAGATTTGAATCCGCGTATTGAGTGCTAAATTATTATCAGGTATTTCTCCTGCACCTTGATTGTTCAGAACGATGATGGGTAATGCGGATCCAAAGGCTAGGCCTGAAGAGTTGTAGTTAGATAAAGTCG